>NZ_JACJFF010000023.1:0-56445 GCF_014164465.1 Vibrio sp. SG41-7
GCTTGCAGCCCCAACCCGAGCATAAAAATATCAGAAGAATTCAATGTGGCTGGACCTTGTATTGGAGCCTATTTAGGAGGTGCATATTTTAACCCAAATCCACACAAAACGTCGAAGAGCCATAAATAGATAGTAATGTTTGGTGCGACGCCTTTTGGTAACTCTTCTACTATCTTAGCAATATAAGACTGAAAATAGGCGTGTAAACAATCGCTTATCGCATGCCAGATTTTTTCTTTGCTGCCAAAGTGGTGGCGAATAAGGCTATGCGATACACCTGCTTTCTCACTGATGTTACGAAGCGAAACGCTATCATAACCATGCTCACAGAACATATCCGCAGCAACACCCATGATCAAAAATCTCGTCTCTTCAGCGTCTTTTGCGCTTCTTCTGCCTTGTTTCTTTTCAGTCATCTTCATTTCACACATTTACCTGATTACCACATTCTACACTGTTTTTACTCAAATAAAAAATACTGCACAGGTGGAAAGTAAAGCTTGTAGGTTACGGGATTTTGAATATACTGCCCACCTGTGTAATAAATCATAATAATTAAATGGAGAGACATCATGCAGTCCAATTTGTCTATCAATGCCATATCGAGCAAGCGCATGGGAGCTGTAATTACAGCACTATTGCTCGCAGGCTCTTTGACCGGATGTAATAAGGTTCAGTCAGAAGAAACGGTTCAAGTTGTTAAGCCTGTAAAGCTGTTTGAGATTCCTTTGCAGACGGATATCGAGCTTGATAGCTTCATTGCAAAAGTGGATGCAACTGACCGTGCTGCGCTTTCCTTCCAAGTAGGAGGCGACATTGAAACCTTCGATGTTCGTATGGGACAAGAAGTGAAGAAGGGTCAGGTGTTAGCCGTATTAGACGCGACGGATTACCGTATCGCGGTTGATGCAGCACAAGCCAAATTTGATCTTGCGAATAGCCAATACAAACAAGCTTCTGAGTTGTACGCGAAAAAGTTAGTCAGTACCGATTACTACGACCAAGCCGTGAACACCTTTACTGCCGCTGACGTTGAGTTGGACCAAGCAAAAACAAACCTTGGCTACACCACCTTAGTTGCTCCATTCGATGGCGTGGTATCGATGGTGTTTGGAAAACAATATCAATTGATCGCAGAAAAGCAGCCTGTACTGAATATTTTGAATCACAGTGAGATGGACGTGACGTTTTCTATTCCAGTATCAAAGCTTGAAGATCGTTCTATTCAAGACCTAACGAGCTCAAACATGTGGGTTGTGATGGATAGCCACCGTGGTATTCGTATCCCGACTCGCTTTAAAGAGATCTCTACACAACCAGATGAAGACACCAACAGCTACCAAGCGGTTGTATCCATCGAAAAGCCGGAAGGCATCAATTTACTTTCTGGGATGACAGCGCAAGTTGAAGTTCAGAAGCATAAATCTGACTACGGTATTGGCATTGTTGATTCAGCTTGGTTAACCAAAGAAGCTGACCATGGTGAGCTATGGCGCTATAACCCTGACTCTCAATTGATTTCTAAAGTACAAGTCCTTCTTAATGAGCAAGGCAAGGTTATTGATGGATTGTCGTCTGGCGACCTTATCGTTGAAGCGGGTGTGGATGTGCTATCCGATGGACAGCAAGTTAAAGCTTGGTTACGTGAGGGTGGTATTTAATGAACCTTTCCAAATTATCAATTGTTGTCGCGTCGGCTATGTTGCTTCAAGCCTGTAACAGTGAAGCCGTACACCGTGAACAACCCCCTCTGCTAGTTTCTACCTTTGAAGTTGGCGCGCCGCTGACTGATCAATTCAGAAGTTTTAACGGTCAGGTAATGCCCGCTGAATTGACCCCCTTGGCATTTAAGCTCGCAGGCGAAATCCAACAAGTCTTGGTAGAAGCCGGTGACAACGTCGAAAAAGGCCAGCTACTTGCGACCTTAGACAACGCGACGTATCTCCAAGATCTTACTGATGCTAACTCTCAATTCAAACTGGCGAGCAAGCAGTTAGCTCGTGGTACGGAGATGTTTGGTAGCAAGATGTTGTCGCAGTCAGAGTTAGACCAACTAACGGCTAACTATAAGCTGGCATCAGCGAATTTGGCGGCTGCAGAGCGCAAGCTAAGTTACACAGAGCTTTTAGCGCCATTTTCCGGGACTGTTTCTACCGTGGACAAGCAACGTTTCGAAAACACGATACCGGGTGAAACACTATTAAGCGTGTACCAGAACGATAAGGTGTATGTACGAATTCAAGTATCAGATTCGATCTTGGCATCGATCAGTCCAGACATGCGTTCAAATAGCTATCGTCCTGAGGCGACCTTTGGCGGTCACACAGGGCAATATCCACTGACGTATTTGGAGCACACCAGTGAATTGCACCCGCAATCGCGTACCTACGAATTTTGGATGCAGATGCAACAACCTAAAAACGAAATCCTGCCGGGCACCAGCGTTACGGTGAACGTGGATATGGCGAAAGCCGGCTTGAGCGATGTTCAAGGCTACCAATTACCAATGACAACTTTAGAAGCGGGTTCTGAAGCGAATCAGTTTTATGTCTGGAAAATGGAAGACGGACAAGCATTCAAAAGCGAAGTAGAAGTCGACAAGATCAGTGGCCAAGGCGCATTAATCGCTCACGGTGTTGAGCAAGGTGATCGACTCGTAAACTCGAATCTAAGAAAACTCCGTGACGGAATCAAATTGTCAGGAAAAGCAGAATGAACATCGCAGAATATTCAATAAAAAACAAAGTAATCAGCTGGTTATTTCTCGTCATATTGGCCATTGGTGGCGTGACGTCTTTTGGTAATCTATCCCGTTTGGAAGACCCAGCTTTTACTATTAAAGATGCCATGATTATTTCAACTTACCCTGGCGCTACGTCAATGGAAGTTGAAGAAGAGCTGACTTACCCGCTTGAAAAAGAGATAAGACAGCTGCCTTATATCGACAAGATCACTTCGACCTCGTCGAATGGCATGTCTCAAATTATGGTCAGCATGAAGATGGACTACGGTCCAGACGAGCTACCACAAATCTGGGATGAAATGCGCCGTAAGATCAACGATCTACAGCCAACACTACCAAGTGGTGTTAACTCTGTTCAGATCATCGATGATTTTGGTGATGTGTTTGGCGTGATGATCATGTTGACGGGTGATGGATACGATTATGTCGAGCTCAAACAGTATGCTGATTATCTCACACGCGAAATCGAACTGGTTGAAGGCGTAGGCAAGGTAAGTATCGCAGGCGACCAACAAGAGCAATTGTTCGTTGAGATGTCACTTGAGCGTTTAGCGGCGCTGAATCTAGATATGTCGATGGTTACGTCACTGCTATCACAACAAAACAGTGTGGTATCAGCTGGTGAGGTAATGCTCAATGGCCAAAACCTAACCATCAAACCGAATGGCACTTTAAGTACGGTTGAAGAACTAGAAAACTTAATCATTCATGGCCGCGATACAGGTAACTTGATTCGTTTGAAAGATGTCGCTGAGGTAACTCGCGGTATCCAAGAAAAACCGGGCAATGTATTAACTTACAATGGCAAACCAGCAATTAACTTAGGTATTGCGTTCTCTTCAGGCGTAAACGTCGTTGAAATTGGTAACGCGCTTGATGCGGAACTTGATCGCTTAGAAAGCATTAAGCCAGCCGGTGTTGAGTTGAATTACTTCTACAACCAAGCGCAAGAAGTGGACAAGTCCGTTGCTGATTTCTTGATCAGCCTAGTGGAAGCGGTCGCAATTGTTATCATCGTACTTCTGTTCGCGATGGGCTTACGCAGTGGTTTGATCATTGGTTTGGTTCTGCTGCTGACTGTATTCGGTACGTTCATTCTGATGGACTACAACGATGTCGAACTGCACCGTATTTCACTTGGCGCATTGATCATCGCGCTTGGTATGCTGGTGGATAACGCAATTGTTGTCGTTGAAGGTATTCTGGTTGGCCTGAAAAAAGGTAAAACCAAGCTTCAAGCAGCGAAAGACATCGTGACACAAACACAATGGCCACTGTTAGGTGCGACCATTATCGCTATCACAGCGTTTGCACCGATTGGTTTGTCGAAAGATGCAACGGGCGAGTTCATGGGTTCGCTGTTCTGGGTACTGTGTTTCTCACTGTTTTTGAGTTGGGTAACAGCACTAACACTAACGCCATTCCTTGCCGAGATGCTGCTTAAAGAAGAAGACAAGGTTGATGAAAACGTAGACCCTTACAAAGGCATCTTGTTCGTTGTATTTGGTGCGTGCCTGAAAGTAGCTCTTCGATTTAGATGGCTTACCGTAGTCAGTATGGTTGCGCTATTAGCAGTTTCTGTGGTTGGTTTTGGTAAGGTGAAGCAGCAGTTCTTCCCGCCATCAAATACGCCAATGTTCTATGTCGACATGTGGATGCCGGAAGGCACTGATGTTCGTGAAACGATCAAGCAGACAGAAAAAGTCGAAAGCTACATTCGTCAACAAGATGACGTGGAGTTTGTGACAACAACGGTTGGGCAGGGTATGCAACGTTTTGCGCTGACATACCAACCAGAGAAAAGTTACGAAGCGTACAGTCAGCTGCAGGTACGAACGACTGACCGAGACACCATGTTTAAAGTCCTAGAAGGGCTAGACAAGGACTTGGCCAATAAATTTGAACAACCGACGTTCCAATTTAAACTGATTGAGTTTGGCCCGTCACCAGCTTCAAAAATCGAGGCTCGTATTAGTGGTGCCGACCCACAAATCTTGCGCAGTATTGCGGTTGAAGTAGAAGATATCTTGTTAGCGGACCCAGGCTCTCGAAATGTTCGTCACGACTGGCGTGAACGCACCAAAGAGCTCGTGCCACTGTTTAACGAATCAAAGGCTCGTCGTCTTGGTATTTCAAAGACGGATCTGTCCGAGACGTTACAAATGGCGTTTGGTGGCTACAACATCGGTTTACTGCGTGATGGTACTCATATGTTGCCTATTGTTGCGCGTTTACCTGAAGCAGAGCGTTTTGATTTTGAATCACTGAACAATGTGAAGATTTGGAGCCCATCGCTGCAAACCTACATTCCAGTTGAACAAGTGATTGATGGTGTAGAGCTTCAATGGTCTGAACCACTGATTCAACGTCGTGATAGAAAACGTACGCTAACCGTACTGGCTGATCACGATGTATTGGGTGATGAAACTCCGGCTAGCTTGTTTGCTCGTGTTAAACCAAAGGTAGAAGCATTAGAGCTACCAGCAGGTTACAACATTAGCTGGGGTGGCGAGTACGAAAGTTCGAAAGATGCACAAGAATCTCTATTTGGTTCACTGCCAATGGGTTACTTGTTGATGTTTATCATCACCATGCTTTTGTTTAACTCGCTTCGTAAGCCACTTGTGATTTGGTTTACGGTACCACTTTCTATCATTGGTGTTTCGATTGGTCTGCTAGGGACTAATATGCCATTCAGCTTCACGGCGTTCCTTGGCCTACTGAGCCTAAGCGGCATGATTTTGAAAAACGGTATCGTCCTGCTTGACCAGATCAACACCGAACTCTCAACAGGTAAAGACCCATACCTAGCGGTTGTAGACAGCGCGATCAGTCGTGTGCGACCGGTATCTATGGCAGCACTGACGACTATCTTGGGGATGATTCCCTTGGTATTCGATGCATTTTTCGGCTCAATGGCGATAACCATCATGGCAGGCTTAGGCTTTGCTACCGTACTAACGCTAATAGTAGTACCAGTGATGTTCGCTATTCTATATAGAATCAAACCGTCCACTGCGGGTTATTAGGGATTGATATAAAACAGATTCTTTTAAGCCAGCCTAGTCAATTTTGACTGGGCTTTTTTATGGGTGTGACTTGGCGATACAAGATCGTGCTAAGAGACTATAGCGTCAGCGAGCATTGCGTTAAGAAAGAGATAGGTATTAAAAAGCCGCTAACCAATGGTAAAGCGGCTTCCTGTAGAATAGAGAATAGAGGGCAGTTCTAGATTGCGAGGCGAATATCCAACTCAATCGGCTTTGGCATGGCTAAGTGATAACCTTGATACATATCGAAGCCTAAATTTTGCATCGCTGCGAGTTGTTGTTGGGTTTCTATACCTTCGATTACCGTCTTCGCACCGATTTGAGTAGCAAGCTTTAGGGCCAACTCCATTTCACTTGTGTCGCCTTGTTCAAAATCCAACATCACAGAGCGATCTATCTTGATGATATGAGGATTAATATGGCGAACCCGCTGTTCTGTTGACGCTTGTGTTCCGAAATCATCAACAGCGATTTGAAAACCATTTTCCGCTAATGAATGGGCCGCGTCTTTCAAACGTTCTTCACTCTCTACATTAAGCTCGACCAACTCCATCACAATTTGTTCGCACGATAAGTTAAGCTCATGCAGGCGTTTAGCTAGCAAGCTGTCGCTCACTTTCTCTGCAGCAAATAGCTCGCCAACATTAGGAAGAACATTCAAGAATAGGTGTAAATGACGGATAGTCGACTGTGCGAAGTTGCGTATATGAATGGCTCGGCTCAGCCTCTCGACATTAATTTTGTCTGTGCATGAGGTTTCGTCGGAATGAAAGAAGTGATCAGGGCGAACAATGGCACCTTTGCTGTTCGAAATTCGAACTAAAGCCTCTACACCTATCTGAGTCATAGAAGAATCAAATATAGGTTGGTAGACACTTCTAAGTGTTAGGTCTTGATATTTCGCAATAAACTGCATATCGGCATCCACAGATATACAGCTAATAAATTCACTTCTGTCTGATAAAATCATAGTCGCTAATAAAGGTGTTTATTTAATGACGAGAATATACGTCACGGCTGTCACAATATTGACAGGTGTTACTAAATTGTCAATTAATAAAAATTCATTTGTAACGTCAATATTTAAATTAATATAACTAACGAAAAATCAGCATGATAAATGACATTAACCATTAAATTTACTTATCATTGACCATGTTTGATAGTTTAAGTGAATCTAATGGCTGAGTAACGTCTCACATATTAATCCCAACCAATATAAGGCTAGAACGCTGATACACCAGAGAAAAGTAGGGTTAATGGCTTAAATTATGGGGGAGTGTCAAAGTTATAAAATAGATTGACTAAGCGAGTTACACAGAAATGATATCTATCTCTCAAAATCGAGACTGTGAGTCGATTGGCTATTAATAATTAAAACAGGAAGTTCGAATAATTAATGAACAGGGAATGAGTTGCCTTTTATAAAATACTGGGATGAAGGTCTAACAATTTACTTTCAATATTGAATGAAAAAGTTGACCCGTATTATCACTGCCATTGAAGTACCGCATAAAGTTGCAGATATTTACGTACTAATTGATGATTTCCTGACCGTTTTAACGGGTGGCCAAATTTAATAAAACAGGGGCTAATTTTAAAGTTAATATTCAAATCAGCGGCAAATTGAGACTCGCTCTCTCTTAGGGTGATGCCTTGTTGGCTGTATTCAGTTATCTCGTCTGGGAGTTCTCCCATCCACCAATGCAATAGTTCACCGCTGTTTTTACTTCGGGTTATCCAATGGTCGGAGACAATGATCAAAACGTCATTGGGTTGGATTGCAAATCCATACTCTGATTGCCAATTATGAATGTCCAACATCAACTTTCTACGACAAGTTTTTCCCGCGCTCACCATGTGGTGGCTGATCATCCAAACCGTTCCTATTTCCGAGGAGATTCGGAAGTGTCGAGGGGTTTCACCAGAAGAAAGCATTTCGAGCGGGCTGATGTTGCTTGCATGATTAAAGCTAACGAAGGTGTGCTCCATTCGTCGAGCAAAAGCTTTTCCTATATGGTGCTCACTGATCCCTTGATTGTGTACCGTAGGGTAGTGGCGTTCACAAAGCTTTAGGCAATCGTCTTGAAACTGGTTGACGCTTTTAATCACTAGATCTAATAACAATGAAGTCCCTTATACACAGTTACTATCTTATTGATGGGCAATAGTACGGTAATTGCAGTGCCATTACCTATCGTCAAAGTGCCAGTTCATGATCCCTCTATCAAAATTAGCCATTGAAGAGCGTTTTTATGGATAGCACTGGCGCTCTACGGGTCTGTAATCTAAATTATGAGAAATAATAGTGAGTTAGCAGGCTCATGGTGACTTAGTAAAGTTATCGATAGTTAACCTAATCTTAGTCAGCTGATCACAATTGTTCTACTTACTCTTTATTTGGACACATTCATGACCATTCAATTAGATTCGAAACAAAAGTCTGAGCTCACTCATACATTACAAAAGTACCTGCAAGATGAACTCGATGTAGATCTTGGTCAGTTCGACACGGAATTTTTGGTCGACTTCATTAGCAAAAAGTTTGGTGCGGTTTACTACAACAAGGGGATAGAAGATGCTCAGAAAGTCATGGAACGAAAAATGTTAGATATCTCAGATGAGCTCTATGAAATTGAACAAATCGTTGAAATATAGACACAGCAAGCGATTGTTCGACAAAGAAATTTGTCAATAAAGCAACTTGTTCAAAAATTTTGAATAACTTGTTTAATTTGAAATGATGTAACTAATGTAAAGCTTGGTAAATAATATGTTACACAAACTTAGTGTAGGGTACGCTTTTCAAAATTACACGACTCGTTAACATTCGGAACAGATGCATGGACAACAACGTTAAAAATTACAATCCCTTAGCAAGAGCAATGCATTGGATTTCAGCACTCGCAATATTTGGCTTATTTGGTGTAGGCCTATGGATGGTTGATCTTTCATACTACAGCGAGTGGTACAAAACAGCGCCAGACTACCACCGTTCGGTAGGCATTCTTTTGGCTACAGTTACTGTTCTCCGTTTGCTTTGGAAACTAGTTACCGCGTCACCTAAGGTAGAAGGCAAAAGTTATGAAGTTGCAGCCGCTAAGATAGCGCACGGCTTTATGTACATTAACCTAGCGGTTTTATTTATTTCAGGTTATTTGATTTCAACATCAGATGGCCGTGGGATCGACGTGTTTAATTGGTTCACTGTTCCAAGTATGGGTGAGCTATTTGAAAACCAATCGGATCTCGCAGGAACGATTCACTACTATGCTGCATGGGTACTGATCATTATGGCATCAGTGCACGCCTTAGCGGCGATAAAACACCACGTTATCGACAAAGACGATACGCTACGAAAAATGATAGGAGCTTCAAAATGAAAAAGTCAATTATCGCTACAGGATTAGCACTTGCTATGGCAATGCCTTTCGCTGCGAACGCCGCTGATTACGTGATTGATACAAAAGGTGCGCATGCTTCAGTTAACTTTAAAGTTAGCCACCTAGGTTACAGCTTTATCCAAGGTCGTTTTAACACGTTCTCAGGTGATTTCTCATTTGATGAAAGCAACGTTGAAGCGTCTAAAATAAACGTAACGGTTGATACTACAAGTCTTGATTCAAACCACGCAGAACGTGATAAGCACATCCGTAGCGGTGATTTCATCGATGCAAGCAAGTTTTCTGATGCTACATTCAACAGCACGAAAGTGGTTGATAAAGGTGACGGCAAACTTGAAGTAATGGGTGACCTTAAACTTCATGGCGTAACTAAGCCTATCGTTATCGAAGCAGAATTCATTGGTGCTGGTCAAGACCCATGGGGCGGTGAGCGTGCTGGTTTCGTTGGTACAACTCGTCTAGAGCTTGCTGACTTCAACATTCCAGTAATGGGCGCTTCAAGCTATGTAGACATGGATCTGCACGTTGAAGGTGTAAAGAAATAATCTAGCTTTCTAGTTTTCTACCTCTCTGACAGGTATCAACATTTTTTAGAAACATCAAAAGTTTGGTCGATACTAACAAGGTCAGCAGTTAGCTAGTTGGCAATAGGGAAAGTAGCAAAACCGCTAGAAATAGAGAAAGGCGCAAAGTGTTCACTTTGCGCCTTTTTTATTGAGGTAAATGGCCACGCGTTTAGGTCTGTTTTGTGTCAAACCTTTTACTGCGTCTTAAGCCACCATTTACTTCTGCCAGTCAACGTTGCCATGACTGAGTTATCTAATTGAACTACTAATCCCTAATAGTTCAACTTACGATTAGTTAAGCCGTTTCTAGTTCAGCTTGAGGAACCACGTTTAGTCGGTCACCGTAGATTGGACGTAGTGCTTGCATCACTTCAATGCGAGTTAATACACCGACCATTACGCCATTTTCTAACACTGGCAGCATATGTGGTTGGCTTACTTTCATCGCTTTTGCACGCTCTTCTAGAGAAAGAGAAGTCAGGCGAGTTGCGAAGCCCATGCTTGTCGTCGGGTACAGTTGTTCTTTATCGATGCATAGGAACTCAGCAACGTCGACTAACTTGTCGTTTGCATCGATAGCCACAACGTCACGGCTCATTAGGTCTACGACTTTCTGACCTTTTGTCGGGATGTAATCTTGGCACCAAAGGTCAACCATTACGTCGTGAACAGAGAAGATACCCACTAGACGACCTTCAACATCGCAAACAGGAGCGCTAACAAGTTGAGCGTCTAGAAGGGAATCAATTGCGACTGATGTAGGCATTTCTACGCTCAGTGTAATTGGTTGAGTGTTCATGATTTGCTTGATAGTCGTTGCTGTGTTCATAGTGATTTCCTTAACTGACGTAATTTCTGTTGTTTGTGTAATTGCTGTAATTTTTGCTGCTTTCAGCTGCGGGCGACGGTAAATGCTCCAATTGGCTAAGCCGACCACTACTGAACCACCTACAATGTTGCCGATTGTCACTGGTATTAAGTTTGCGGTGACAAATTTCATGATGTTTAAGTCTGCGTACTGCGCTGGTGTTGCACCGATTTGCATCCAGAAGCTTTCCGGGGCGAATGTTTGAATCGTGATGCCTAGAGGAACCATGAACATATTCGCCACACAGTGTTCAAAGCCTGAGCTTACGAACATTGCAACGGGTAACACGGTCATCATTGCTTTGGTCATAGCGTTCGCAGAGCTGAACGTTAACCAAATCGCTAAACACACCAATAAGTTACAAAGCACACCCAAAGCAAAAGCTTGAACAGGGCTGTGGTGTAGCTTGTGTTGAGCAATGTTCAGAGCGTTTAAGCCCCATTGCCCGCCATCCAGTTGATATAAGCCCGCTGCGCTTACCAAAGCCAATAGGAACATGGCACCGATGAAGTTACCGACGTAGACCTTGCCCCAGATAGACAGCATCTTAGTGAAGGTGATTTGCTTGTTAGCCCATGAAATGCTTGATAACACTGAACTGGTAAACAGCTCGCCACCGCAAATCACAATCAGGATTAACCCCATACTGAATGCAAGACCGCCGGCTAAACGACTCAATCCCCATCCAGCATCAGCGCTACCCGTGGTCACCGTGATGTAGAATAAAAAAGCAAGCCCGATGAATGCGCCAGCCATGATTGCCAAACTCAATGTCATGCTGCTGGTTTTATTTGCTTTGCTTAATGCAAACTTCTCGGCTTCCGCCATCATTTCTGTTGGCGAGAACAGTTGCTGATTTTCAGAAGTGCTGGTTGCCATATCCCCCCCTTGAACAATCCGTCATGTGTAATTCCTAGTGTTAATGACTTGGTTAATCCGTAATGGTTAATCAGTAATGTTTTGCAGGGCTCGTTTGTGTCCTGCCATTCCAGATTAGGGGGTTGAGGGGTAGAGGTAAAATTGATAATTTTTAGAAACCACATCAAAATTATTGATATAGATTGGGTTACGCGTAGAATGAAATTAATTGCTCATCGGCTTAACAAAAAACGAGCAGCAGGACATAAGTTATTAAAAGAATTAAGGATGAATTTTGCGTTATTCATTAAAGCAACTCGCGGTATTTGATGCAGTGGCGGATTCCGGGAGTGTTAGTCAGGCAGCAGACAAGTTGGCGTTGACTCAGTCAGCGACAAGTATGTCTCTTGCACAGTTGGAAAAAATGCTCGGCAGGCCTTTGTTTGAAAGGCAGGGCAAGCAAATGGCTCTTACGCATTGGGGCATGTGGCTAAGGCCAAAAGCAAAGCGTTTACTGCAAGATGCACAGCAAATTGAGATGGGTTTCTACGAGCAACATTTACTGAGTGGAGAGCTCAAACTCGGTGCAAGCCAAACACCAGCGGAACACCTTGTTCCTGACCTCATCAGTATTATTGATAACGACTTTCCTGAGATGCGAATCTCGCTCGGCGTGCAAAGTACCGATGCGGTTATTGATGGCGTATTAGATTATCAATATGACTTGGGTGTTATCGAAGGTCGTTGTGATGACAACCGAGTTCACCAAGAAGTGTGGTGTACCGACCATTTAACGGTGGTTGCATCGGCTCATCATCCGTTTGCGAAGCGTGAACGAGTAAGCTTGGCGCAATTAGAACAAGCAAAATGGGTATTACGCGAACATGGTTCGGGTACTCGCAAAGTTTTTGATAGCTCTATTCATCATTTAATTGGTGATCTTGATGTTTGGCGAGAGTATGAACACGTTCCTGTTTTAAGAAGTTTGGTTGCAAACGGCCCATATTTAACGTGTTTACCTTATCTCGATGTCGAACAGTTTGTTGAGTCTGGCCAATTGGTCACGTTAAATGTCCCTGAGCTTGAAATGGAAAGAACCTTGTCCTTTATTTGGCGTGCAGATATGTCTGAGAACCCACTTGCTGAGTGTATTAAGCGAGAAGGTAAACGCATGATGAAAGGCAAACCATCGGTTCTGTAAGGTAGATTTGATAAAAGACGAGGGGCTGTTGACCTTTCGTGGTTAAGTTTTGTTCGAGGTAAAATCGTTTTAGGCGCGGCGAAGAGTATGTAGCCTAGTCATTCTAAGCAAATATTCTTCAACAAAGCATAAAGCGATTTTAGCCGAACCCTTCGGGCAGCCCTTGTGGTTCATTTCTACTGCGTTATCGGCTTTTCATGTAGGCTAGCTACACGTCAAAGCCTCTGTCTTGTATAAATTTCCCACAAAGGCTGCAAAATCGACCTCGAAAGGCCAATGGCCCCTGATAACTAATTGTGTTGAATAAGCGATTCCGGTCTCCATCTGGTGATAAATGCATGTTCGCATACATTATTAATGTGATCGAGGTCGGCTAAAAAAGGGTGTTCTTCCCATAATATGCTTACTTGATTTTAAGTGAGGCTAAATCCGGTTGCGATAAATTACGTAATTAGGCTTTAGAAATAGTATGAGTACATTAGTCGCGATTTCATTAACAACAGGTATTTTGTCAGGTCTATGGGGATGGATTGCTATCTCTTTCGGCTTATTGTCATGGGCAGGTTTCTTAGGTTGCACCAGTTATTTTGCTTCGCCAACAGGCGGCGTAAAAGGACTAGCCGGTAGCTTATTGACTAACATGACAGGCGTATTCTGGGCAATGGTGATTATCGAAAGCTCAACCTTCGCAGGTTTAGAGATTTTAGGCTACATGATTACTGCTATTGTGGCTTTCTTTATGTGTATCCAAGCGAAACAAGCGTGGCTAGGTTATATCCCAGGAACCTTCATTGGTTGTTGTGCGACGTTTGCTGCAGGTGGCGATTGGCAACTTGTAGTACCATCTTTACTGCTTGGTGGTGTATTTGGATACTTGATGAAAGCAACGGGGCTATGGCTTCACGAGAAATCGACTCAATCTTCGGAAGTGGTTGAACAACACACTAAGCAAGCCAAGGCTTAATTCGTTAACCTAACCTTAATTCGTTAACCAACCTTAGCTTAGTCACTGTAAACTCTTGCAAGATAACCCCCAATTAATTTGTATATCGATTTATACAGGCACACCACTTGGTGTGCCTTTTTTGGTTTTGGTTAAGCCAATCAGTTTAAAAAATCATCTGCAGAAGAACCAATAGCATCTATCAATTAATTAAAGCGCTTAGGTGTTCCCGTTTGCCATGGTGATGACACGTTTTAGCGTCCACCTTAATAACAAGGGAATACAGTCTTGTCCTTGATTCTCACAATGAGACACGATCGCTAAAGCCAGATCTGGTTTTGCGTGTTTCTTAAGAACTTTAGCCACGACTTTTTTCGCTGGGATAGGGTGGTCGTAAGGAATCTTAACCATGTCTCTGAAAAAGTTCTCAAACCCATTCATATACAAGTAGTGTTCGATGTCTCTGTCAGGAAGCTCTGTGAGGCGATGTCGCTCTTGATCGTTCCCGAGTTTAGATAGCACTGTTGCCGCATATTTTTTGCCTGCTGCATCACCATCGGTGACGACATGCCAATCGATGCCAAACTCTTGGGCGACTTTGATTAATGCCTTTAGTCCTGATTGAGCGAACTCAATAATCTGAACGCCTTCCGCAGCAAGGTTATACCCACATTGGTTGGCTAACTCGTTAAACAACCAGACTTCAGTCTCACCTTCTACTAATAACCAACAGCGAGCATACAGAGCACCTGAACGATGGAAACGAATATGAAAACCAATTCGACGAAGCTCATCTTTGCTAAAGTGGTTCATATTGAGTTGGTTAGCGATGGTTTTATCGGACTGACGCACCAAACGACGAATCGATTGAAGTGGTACAGCAGCAAGTAGATCGCCACTGTTGGTGGTAAGGATTTTTTGCATGGGTAACTTCTGCATCAAGCTCCAAGCCCTTGCTAGGTGCGTTGGGTGCAGTCGACCCTCTGGATCTTCAAGGATCAAAAGAGGGCGCGCACATCGTCTTAAGTCAGTCGGCCCTTTGGCCTGTAGATAAGCGTTAAGTAAGCCCATGAATAACAGCCGAGTTTGCTTATTCTTGGTCTCCTCGACCAATTGATGAATGCTCTTGTCGTTCGCTCCAGCTGAGTACAGTAGCCCGTCACGCGGTTTTCTCGGGTTCTTGCGTGAGACACTCTTAAATGAGAAGTAGTGTTCTATTAAGCTTTGCATTGACTCAAGACTACTGCGCATTTCACCTTTATTAACATGTCCGGGTATCGCCATAAGACGGCGGCAGGTGTTGTCGATGCGCTTTTCTATTCTTGCCTGACGGCCATTGCCATTGCTGCCGCCGCCGTTTCCATTCGTGCCATGACCATTGGTCGTGTGATTATGTCCATTCCCATTTCCGTTTGCATTGTTAGCGTGACCGTTATTAGCGTGAACATTAGTCGGCAGGTGAGCATTGTGGTTGAGTGAATTTACGTTGAAAGGGCGATCAAAGTGCCTAGCGTCTCGTAAACGGATCACAGGATGTAAGGTCATTAATTCTTGAGCGAGCTTTTCTGAATGATGGAGTTTGAGCGGATTACCGTCTAAACCTAAAAATGCGTAGTTTGTGGTCGTTTCATATTGTTCTAATGTGGCACTGATTCTGTAATAGATACGGTAGGTGCCAAACTCATCTTGAACCCAAATAGGTTTGAGTTTGCGATAACGACCTGCGTTGAGTTCGCTCTTGTCGTTGGCTTTTAATGCGAGAACAATTTGAAGATGTTGAGACTGTGGATGTGAAACCGAGTAATCGACATGAAAATCAGCCATTTCGAAGTGATATGGCACACCGTCTGAGGGCAGAACGACGGAAAGGGCATCCAATAATGAAGACTTACCCCAGGTGTTTTCACCAATCAGCGTGGTTAGCTCGTCAAACGCGAGTGACATGCGCTTGATACCTCGAAAGCCAGAAATCTCGATTCTTTCTAGTTGCATAGGCTTACTCCTAACGGAAGGCTCTGCTAATTGTTTGAAAGCTAACAGATATCTTTAATCATAATCGAAAAATACCAATCCGGTATGCTCACCTGTCACAAAACCCGTTGTTTATTTATACGGATCAAAATGGGATTTTTGATCTATCTCGAGAATTTTTTTGCAGTGCAGTTTCATAAAATTCACGATTCTGTCATGATTCTCGACCTAGTATGAAGGGACAAAGAGAGAAGAAAATATGACTAAAAAGAATAAGCCGACAAAAATAGTGTTGGCACACATCAACGACACCCACTCATACTTTGAACCAACCTCGTTACAGCTATCACTTAAAATGAACAACCACATCATTGAACCTTATGTCAGTACTGGTGGCTTTGCTCGAATTTCAACACGCTTCAAACAAATAGAACAAGATGCCCAGCGTCAGAAGGTTGGAACCCTGTTCCTGCATGCTGGTGACTGCTTCCAGGGCACTTTGTACTTTTCTTTATTCAAGGGAAAAGCCAACGCCGATTTGTTGAATGCCCTTAATATAGATGCCATGACGCTCGGCAATCACGAGCTAGACATGGGTAATGAGCCCGTTGCTATTTTCGCGAAAAGAATCAAATTCCCACTGTTGGCCGGTAACTGGAATCTATCGAATGAGGATATCAATAAAACTCATACCTTAGCGGACAACGAAATTGTTAAGCCTTATCTGACTGAAACGCGAAGTGCTTCTTTTATAACGAAAGAGTTTGATGGCGAGAAGGTTGCAATATTCGGCTTAAGCATCGACAAGATGGCAGGCATTGCTAATCCAGATATCGATACACCATTTGAAAATGCTTTAGAAACAGCAAAAGCGACCATTGAGCAGATTCATCAAGCTGGTATCAACAAGATTGTGTTACTTAGCCATCTTGGTTACGAAGCTGATTTAGAGTTAGCAGCCAACGTAACAGGTATTGGCGTCATTGTTGGTGGTCATAGTCATCGCTTACAAGGTGATTTCTCTGATATTGGCTTAGTTAAAGATGATGATTACGGCGTGAAAGTCGGTGACACCTATGTTGTGCAAGCGGGTTTCCACGCCATGAGCCTAGGACACTGCGAAATCGAGTTCGATGCTGAAGGCAAAGTGACGCACTTCAACGGTAAGAACGAACTGCTGTTAGGCCGTCGACTGTTTATAGATGCAAAGCTAAGTGAAGTCGGGCAAGACGACGCTCATAATATGGCGTGTGAGTTTTTGAACAACCACCCCAATATTGCGGTATGTAAAAAAGATCCGGAACTTCAGAGCATTCTGACGGATAAATACCAGCCGCGAGTTCGAAAGCTTCAGCAACAAGTGATTGCTCATGCAGATACAAAACTGCGCCACATACGCATCCCGGACGAGAAAGGCCCGAGCCAACTAGCGCCCTTGGTTGCTCAATCATTTCACTACCTAATGAACAAAAAAGGGCTTCAGGTTGAATTTGCCATTCACAACGCAGGTGGTGTTAGAAATTCACTGAATAGCGGCGATGTCTCTGTTGCCGATATTGCCGGAAAACTACTACCGTTTGCCGTACCTATTGGTGTGTATGAAGTAAAAGGTGAAACGATCGCAGGCATGCTTGAAGGTGCAATCAATAACGCGCTGGATAATGGCGTTGTAGGGACAGGTTCAGGCAGCTTTCCTTATACGCATAACCTGAGGTTTTGCTACCACAAAGAAGCGCCTTTGGGACACAGGATTCATCATCTAGAAATCCACTCTGATGAATTGGGATGGCAGACTGTTTCTCGCAACCGTATTTACCGTGGCGCGTCGTCAGCCTATACCATGAAAGGAAAAGAGGGCTATAACGCCGTCTTGGATATGATAGGTGATGGCATGGTCACGACCGACTCAATGGCAGACTGTTTCATCGAGTTTCTACAAGACCACCCAGAGTCACTGCAACACAACGAGCCGCTGAATTGTTTGGAGTGTTATAGATAGCTACAGGTAATACTTGTGATTGGTGTTATTAGTTTAGTCTATTTATAAATTTGGCATTGTTTATGCTTTATTCCTGCAGGTCGCCTTCTTGTGGAGATAAGCATGGATAAGAAAGATTGGTTAGATGCGGTAGCAGTGGTTGGTTGGGTATCGGTTTGGTCTGCGTTAGTGTACTTGGTACCCGCTGCAGGTTTATAACGTAGCGTGCCTTGAAGTGAACTGTCAGACAAAGCGCGTACAAGACTCGTTCGTTATTCGCATCATTGAGTAACGGATTTGTATCACTGAGTAACGGTATTAGGGGATAATCCTCTCAGTAGTATTCTCAGAATCAAGACGAATGTCGTTTTGACAAGCCTATAGAAATAAATGAGGAGCGTTTTGCTCCTTTTTTATTTATTTCCGAAAATTTTTCTAGACGAAACAAAGATAGAGGAATATTATCCACGCGTTTGGGGAGTAGTTAGCGCAAGTTTACATATCGTCATCTCGTTAGGCCAAGAGTCTATCCGGTATGTAAAGGTGAAATCCCATATTTCACTTCAACGAGACCAACGCAATCACAATCAAGATCCGTCGTGGAACTTGATAGTTTTGTTTGCGGAAGGTCTTTGTACAGTTCTTCCGCCTGGAGGAATAATGAACTCAACTCAATCTCTATTATCTACAAATAGTGAATCCTTTTTTTCATCGCCAATCATGACGACTTATGCGGGCTTTTTCCTGCTGACAGTCATTCTCGTCTCTATTGATATCTATCAGACTCGTGGTGGAAGTGTAACCATCAAGAAAGCGGCAATTTGGAGCGTTTTCTGGTTTGTGCTCGCGTTTTTATTTGCTGGTTCCATTTACCTTTTTTGGGACATCTATGCGCCGAATAGTGAATACACAGCCCAAAAAGCAACCGTGTCATTCATTACCGGTTACTTGCTAGAAAAATCATTGAGCGTAGACAACTTGTTTGTTTTCGCGATGATCTTTGCTCAATACCAAGTTCCTGAGCATCTAAGACCTCGTGCGCTTCTTTGGGGCGTAATTGGTGCATTGGTGCTTCGTGTAATTATGATCGTATTAGGTGCTCAGCTATTGGCTGAATACCATTGGGTGCTTTATGTATTTGCTGCATTCCTAATTGGTACGGGTATTAAACTAGCGCTAGACAAGGGCGAAGAGGAGAGTGTGAATACGCTACCTGAGAAGTTACTTCGTAAAGTGATGTCAGTGACAGAAGACTTCCATGGTCCAGCGTTGATGATCAAGCAAGGCACTAAATGGGTACTCACGCCAATGATGTTGGTGATTGGTGCCATTGCGGTTATGGATGTGATGTTTGCACTGGATTCTATTCCTGCAATTTTCGCCGTTACGCGAGAGCCATTCTTAGTACTGGCTGCAAACGTATTTGCATTGCTTGGCCTTCGTTCTTTGTACTTTGTTCTGCAAGGTATGATGGATAAGTTCATCTACTTGAAGCCTGCACTGGCATTCATCATGGTGTTCATTGGTGTGAAAATGCTATTGGTTGACAGTGAGTGGGCTATCCCAACGTATTGGTCGCTAGCTGTTCTGATTTCTACTATGACGATTGCGGTTATAGCGTCGGTTTATGCGAAGAAGCCAGACATTGAACAAGTAAATTAAAACAAAAATAACTTATCGAAAACTCGATAAGGATTAGGTGGTCAATGAAGCTTGAAATTTATTTATGTAAATTTTTTGTGACATTGGCCACTGTTGTTTGAGGGTTATTTGTACTAAATGCATGATTTAGGCACTGTTGTGAATTTTTACTCATCAAGCGTGAATATGTATTTCGAGGTGTTGTTAATGGATTGTTTTATTAGAAAAACTAATCTGAATTTCTAATTTTAGTCATTTTTTAACCTGCAAAAGATCACCTATTATTCTTGTCATCAGAACGAACCACATAAACAAATTTATAGAGAGGCAATCATGGCTCAAGCAATGCAAATGAATACTATCGCTGTTCCTAACTCTATGGATAAGAAGACCTACTCGGTTAACATCAAAGGATTGATTGCACACATTTTCGATATTCTTTTCGTAGACAACTCTCCACGTAGTTACTACGCAAGCGACCTATCTGGTCACATGCAACGCGATATCGGTATCAACCGTTAATCTCTGCGTTAACATGTAAAAATATAGAATTTAAAAACGCCAGCTTTTAAAGCTGGCGTTTTTGTATCTGAAACAAGCTGTGCATCTGAAATAAACTACACATCTGAATAACCCCAGCATCTGAAAGAAACTCATCACCTGAAAGAAATACTTAGGCATAACGGTCTTTATTTGAGCGCCAGTAAATTCGCTTTGTACAAGGATCTCGGTATGTCACACGCCACACGCAATTCATCATTGCTTAAACTCTGTTTACTTGCCTTGCCAATCGGCGCCCATTCTTCTGTGTCGTTTGCACAAACGTGGAGTAACGAAGGCCAGCCTGCTCAGGTTATTGAGCTGTTTACCTCTGAAGGTTGTTCAAGTTGTCCACCTGCTGATACGTACCTTAGTACTTTTGCAGATCATCCAAAACTTTGGACCGAGGTCATACCGCTTGCTTATCACGTAGACTACTGGGACTACTTAGGCTGGGGAGACAAGTTCGCCAGCAAGGCATTCAGTCAGAAGCAGCGTTTATACAAAGCTTATGGGGTAACAAGTGGCGTTTATACACCGGGCTTTGTTGTCGATGGAAAAGAGTGGCGTGGTTACTTTAATTGGCTAGACAGAACGTTGCCTTCGCTCCAACAACAAACTAATCCCAAATTAACAGTGAACCATAAAGGCGATACGTTCAACGTGAGTTACGAAGGCAAAGGGGATTATGTCGCTCATATTGCCTTGTTGGCGATGAACGAAGTCACCAGCGTTAAAGCGGGCGAGAACAGAGGTAAGAAACTTAAGCACGATTTTGTCGTGGTTTACGACGGCTATCAACGTGGTGAGTCTGATTGGCAATTTAACATCAATTTCGAGCCACTCGTCGCTACACCAGATGCAGTCGCCGTTTGGTTAACCGAGCCGAACTCATATGTACCGGAACAAACGGTAGCAGGGTGGCTAAACTAACTGCCAACCACGACAATTGCGTGCCTGGAATACTCTTAGACGAAGTTGGTAAGGCGAGTATCGAGGTTCTGACATCGATAACTTGGTTTCTGACGGGTATTAATCGGTGAAATAGAAGCGAAAGGGCGATTTAGTTACGTAATACCGCTGAAATACGTTAATATAGCGCGCTATTATTTTAGCTTTGAGTTCCTGCAATTAATGACTAACACCACCACAACACCAACCAACTTCTCTGATCTTGGCTTAATCTCTCCTTTGATGGCTCGTCTTACAGAGCTTGAATACCAACAGCCAACGCCTATCCAAGCGCAAGTTATTCCAAGTGTGTTAGCAGGACGCGACCTAATTGCAGGTGCAAATACGGGTTCAGGTAAAACTGCAGCATTTGCACTGCCGCTGTTACAACAAATCCATGAAGATGCACCTTTAGACCGCAGAGCAGGCAAAGGTAACTTTGTGTCTGGTCTTATCTTAGTTCCTACTCGTGAACTTGCTAAGCAAGTGGCTGACAGCGTTAAGTCTTACGCAGTACACTTCAATGGTGGGATCAAAACGGTTTGTGTATTTGGTGGTGTATCGGTAAACACTCAGATGCAAGCGCTACGTGGCGGCACTGATATCTTGGTGGCGACACCGGGTCGTTTACTGGATCTGATCTCAAGCAATGCTATCAAGCTAGATAAAGTAAAAACGTTAGTGCTTGATGAAGCTGACCGAATGTTAAGCCTTGGTTTTACAGAAGAACTAGACGCGATCTTGAAACTTCTGCCAAGCAAAAAACAAACCTTGTTGTTCTCTGCGACTTTCCCCGAGCAAGTTAAAACGCTGACTCACGAACTACTGAATGATCCAATTGAAGTTCAACTTCAAAGTGCTAATGCGAGCACATTGGTTCAGCGTGTATTCGAAGTAGAAAAAGGTCGTAAGACAGCATTGTTAGCGCACCTGATTCAACAGCACGAATGGCGCCAAGCTCTTATCTTCGTAAACGCGAAAAACAGCTGTGAGCACCTTGCGGACAAGCTTTACAAGCGCGGTATCATCGCAGAAGTATTCCACGGCGATAAAGGGCAGGGTTCACGTACTCGTATTCTTGAAGATTTCAAATCTGGCGAGATTGACGTTCTTATCGCGACAGACGTCGCGGCACGTGGTCTGGATATCGAAAAGCTACCAGTAGTAATCAACTTTGACCTACCGCGTAGCCCATCAGACTACATGCACCGTATTGGCCGAAGTGGCCGTGCGGGTGAGGTTGGTCTAGCGCTATCTTTGATCGACCACGAAGATTACCATCACTTCACAATCATTGAGAAGAAGAACAAAATCCGTCTTGAGCGTGAGCAAATTGAAGGTTTTGAAGTGGATGAAGAAGCTACGGCTGAACTTGTTGCTGCACTAAAACCCGTTGCGCCACCGGCTGGCACAGGCAAGAAGAAAAAGAAGAAAGCACCTAAAAACCAAGATGTGTGGCTGAGAAACAACTGATATTGAGTCAGAAAAAAATGGAATTTCTAAAGGCGCTTAATTGCGCCTTTTTTATTTTTAGCCCTAAGTTTAACGAATCCGCATAACGAGATTAAACGACACTCTTGACTCTAAAGAGGTCAGTAAATAGTTTGCCGATCATCAAAATGATGAGCAGTGTGGTTAACATCAGTAATGGTGTTTGAATCTGATAAACCGGTGTTAGATTAAGCGCGCCAGACGTCAGTACGACCAGCAGGTTAATGCCAAGTATTCGGTGCACCATAAGTTTAGGCGTTGCGAATACTTTCCATATCACCATGCTATTAATGAAATAGAACAATGCCAATTGCCACAACTCAGTCATCATCGGCATGATAAAGATGTATTGAAGTAAAATAATGCTACCTGTGCCTATCACTCCGAAAAACGCATCTTTGATCACACTTGGTGGCATCGTCGGTAACATGGAAGAAAATACGCCTGCAATCATCGGAAAAATAAAACCACCCGGCACAGGTAGATATATCCAAACCAGTAGCGACGTTACGAACATCGAGACTCCTTGTAAGACTTTTCTCCCATCTTCATCCAGATGTTGAACAAAGGTACGGTGCTCATGGTGCCAAGAAACGTTTTTCTTCTCACTCTTCACAAACGGCACATCATCAATCAATGACAAGTGTGGCGCCATTAACTCTAGTTTTTCCAGTTTTTCTGTGAGAATTGGCCAATCAATAGGTTGAGTAAGTTCATCCGAGGCGAGTACAAGCAGACGATCTTGAATATGAGCCATTTCACGGACACGTAAGCGCCACGCTTGGATATTTTGCTTTAGGTGATAACTGCCAGTGAGCGGTAAATCCAACAGCTGATAAAGCTTTTTAATATTAGCGGTATTGGACTCTAAGGCTTCTATATCAAGGTTATTGGTATCGCTCATTGCTGTTATCAGCGTTTCTCTGCTTGTTTCAAATCGTTGTACGAAGTTTTGTTCAGTGCTTACCGGCCAGATTAGACGATAAACAATCGAGAAAGTGATAACGCCTAGCAAAGTTTCTTGTATTCGTAGAACTGCAAAATAGAATGTAATTTGGTTATCGAATCCCCCCATACAAGAGATGATGGAGCAGACAGCAAAGCCTATAGAAAAGACATAACCGTATTTTTCATCACTCGACATGAAGATGCACGTACCGAGAAATAAGGTGAAAAACATCAGAAACAGAAAGCGGTCCTGAGAAAACATCGCAATCAAGAAAAAGGCATAACCCGTCCCTAACAAGGTTCCCATTAATCGGTTATGGCCTTTGTTTATTGAATGGGCAAAACTCTCGTTCAATGCCATGACAGCAACCGCAATTGCCGCCCAATATGGTTTTTCCCATTGAAACCACAACGCAAGGCAGATAGAGATAACAATCGCGAGAGAAGCCTTAATTGCTTCTTTGGTCGATGCACTGAACATAAATGCCATCCAACTATTTGATTATTTTGATTGAAGCTGTCATGCCGACACGAAGTTGCAAGTCTTCAGGCACGTTATCGAGTACTACTTTAATTGGTATACGCTGAGCGAGGCGAATCCATTGAAAATTTGGGTTCACGTTGGGAAGAAGGTCATTACCAGTACTGCCATCTTGTGTCGCAATGCCAAAGCCAATGCTTTTGATATGGCCTTCCAATTGAATATTGTTGTGCATCATAAGAGTGACAAGCGCTTTGTCGTTAGGGCTAACATTAACCAGATCAGTTTCTTTGAAATAGCCTTCGATCCAGAAACTGTCTTCATCGATCAGCGCAACTACCGGTGTATTAGCGACGACTTGAGAGCCTTCTCGTAGGTTTAAGTTTGTGATGAAGCCATTCGTTGGAGCGTAAACCTTGGTGTATTTGAGATTTAAATGTGCCTCTTCAACATTGGCCTTTGCTAGTGCAACGTTAGCTGCATTTGTCTCAACCGCGTTGTTCAGGTTATTCAAGGTCAGCACTGGCAGCGCGCCAGGCGTTCTTTTTTCTAAGTTCAACGCGCGTTGCTCTTCGTTTTTAGCTTTTGCTAAGAGCGCGCGAGCCTGCTTCTGTGTCGCGAGTGCTTTATTGTAGGCCGCTTGATAAATACTTGGGTCGATCTCAAACAGTAGATCCCCTTTAGCTACCTGTGAGTTGTCCTCAATATGGACTTTGGTTACTTGCCCGGTGACTCGAGGGGTAATAGAAACTATGTATGCGCTGACCTGACCATCTCTAGTCCAAGGATTACTTGAATAGGATTGGTAATAGTTATAAACCACAGAGCTTGCGGCAACGACCAGTAGTAGCATGATGAGATAACGTTTAATCAAGGTGAATGCCTCAGAAGATGGTAATGAATTGACCTATAACGCCGACGAAAATCACGATTAGGCTTAATTCGGCAATTGCAGGAAAAGCGACATATTTATGTAGCCCAAGTTTTGTCGCGATTGAGCCAGTCAATATCGTCAATACATAAGCTAACGCGATAACCAATAGCAAAGGAGGGAAGTAGATCTCACCCCACACGAGTTCATGTGGCATTGTGTTCATGGGTCTGTCTCTATCGTTTTAAGAAGGTAACGATAAAGGAAATGCGGTGATGTTAATAATCGTATATAGAGGATCAGATCCATCAAATACAGACAGGTTTAGGTATATACTAGGAAGAAGAGTTGGCAAAAGGCACAAATCATTAGCTATTTAGCTCCGTCTTTTTATCATTATTATTCTGATGCAGTAGATATTTTTCTACCTCATATGCATGACTAAGAAAGTAAGCACATCAAAATGAACTTCAGTATTGAACAACTTCTCGCGTTTGTGACTGTCTATGAACAGCGGTCATTTAGCAAGGCGGCGGTAAAGCTTAACAAGCACAGAACGACCGTGGGTCAGGTGATTACAAACTTGGAAGATCACCTTGCAGTGAATCTTTTTGAAAGGGTCGGCCGCTCTGTTGAACCAACGGAGGACGGGCACCTCCTTTATCACTACGCAAAACAGACGATTGAACAAGCTCGTACTTTTGACAAAGTGGCGTTGAGCCTCTCTTATGGTGGGCTAGAGAACATCACAATCGCGTATTCTAGTTTCGTTCCACAACGTGTGTTGGTCGATATACGTAAACGACTTAAGCACGACTTCCCAATGATGCGAGTGAACTTTCTGGTTAGGAATAAGAACGAAATTAAGCAAGGGATACAAAGTGGGGAATATCATTTTGGACTTGTGAATGCTCATAATAGCCGAGCGATGCACAGTTTTGATTCTACTTTCCTTGGACATTTCGAGTTCTACCCATTCGGACAAAAAGGGGGAGCGCTCTCACATATAAATAAAGATGAAGTATTAGTGGCACTAAGGAACTCAAAACAGTTCGTATTGAAGTCTCTGATTGATGAAGGGATGTCTGAAAAGATTATTGTGAGCTCTGACTATGAAGAGATCGATCAGCTTTCGTTAATGATCAAAATGCTTGAAGAGGGTTTTGGATGGGCACTTCTTCCTAAGGCTTTTTTTACCGACTCTGAATTTTCAAAACATTCAATAGAGCCCATTCACTCTGCGCAAATGGTGGAAGGATTCAAATTTGGATTCGCGTTGTGGTGCCCGCACTCGAAGCAAGTCAGTGGTATCAAAGGCTCTTTGGTGTCTGTTATTAAAGAGTACCGCGAGCAACTTATTGATAGTTTTAAGTCGTGAAAATTGGAGATATTAAAAAAGGCGCTAATTATTCATTAGCGCCTTTTAGATTTTGTTCAGCTAAGAGAAGAATTACTTCTTACGGCAGAACTCAGCGATTACGTACATTGATTGACCGCCGTTTGTTTTACCAGAAACAAGCTTAGGATCGTCACCAACGCTGATGCCACGGATAACAGTACCTTGCTTAATCACTTGGTTAGTACCTTTGATTGGCAGGTCTTTGATTACTGTTACGTCGTCACCTTTTTTAAGTTCAACGCCGTTCACATCAAGAGGCTTGTCATCAGCAGACATGCCGATTTGTGCCCAAACTGATGTTTCTTCTTCAAGGTACATCATGTCTAGCGCGTCTTGAGCCCAGCTTTCAGAATTCAGACGAGTAAGTTGACGCCATGCCATTACTTGAACTGGCGCTTCTTGGCTCCACATGCTGTCGCTTAGGCAACGCCAGTGGTTGATATCTTTTGGATCGTCAATCTCACCAAGGCATTTGTCACATACCATGATGCCGTGATCCACTGTTACGTGGCTGTGTGGCGGTACTGCGTATGCAGTAAGAGAAGAATCAGAACCACATAGTTCACATTTAGATTGGCAGCGTTCTAGCATCGTAGCTTCAGAAGACATAATGGACTCACATTTATTAGGTATTAAATTACGGGGCTATTATCCACTTTATTTGCAATAAAGAAAGAGGTCGTACGGTATTCTGTCTTGATTAATTTTAGCTGAGATCAACCATTTGTGTTTTAAGGTTCTATGCAAACGGTTAACTAGGGACGATGGGATGTCGATAGATACAAAAATGCCAGCGGTTAGGCTGGCATTTGTTTACTTGCAACTATTACTTATTCTAAGAAGGAACCAGTAATGGATCCTGAAGTTAACGCGTTGTCGATCAAGAAGTCTACAGCTTGTGTCTGCATGCTTGCATGATGACCTGCGTCCAAAGGTGTTGGTGTAGTGGTATCTTGCGGTAATACAAATGTACTATGCGCAGCAACATCACTGAACTTAACAAAGTCCTTCGCACCGTCAGGGGTCGTGTTACTCGAATCAACGACTGTTAGGCCAAGCTTCGTTGCCAACGGTGTGGTTCCCGCGAACGGAGCGTTTGCCACAGTGTTTGGTACTGTATCATCACCTTGTACTTGCCCCATATAAATAGGCAGAACAGGTGAGCCAGAAGCAACTAGATAAGCAGCATTGGTAAATGGGTCAACAGTATCTAACACAGTTTGTGCAGCGTAAGCGAACTGTTGAAAAGCGGCTGTCATGGTTGCTTTCTGTGCTGCAGTCGCGTTTGCTTCAAACGTTTGGTAGCACTGCTTATTAGAAAGACTTCCACAGTTTGCGGTTGCGAAACCTGCGTATTCAGTTGAAGCGCTCAATGCAACGCTGTGCTTAACTTGAGGACCAAACTCTGTAGAACCCAGTAGAAGGTTAGATATCTGACCGCCTGAGTTTTCTATAGCTGCAGCACTGAATGAATAAAGCGAATTAGCTGCGACACTACCGAGCGTACGGTTAGAGGCTGCAACTGCAGTCGTTCCAACAATACCGCCTAGTGAGTGACCTAGAAACTTAACTTGCGAGCCTTTGGTTAAATCAAAACCTTTAAGTGGCGACGCGCCTAACAATGTTGCTTGTGATGATACGGCTAAAGCCGCGCGTAAGCCCATTACATCAAGCGCACTTTGGCGTACGTTATCGCGAGCGACGGGTAAGTTCGCTAAGTTTAGATAAGCCAGAACGTCAGCGTTTGCCGAACGAGTATCATCCAAACTACGTGTACCGTGGAGCGGTAAGTCAATCGCTAAAACAGCTGTTCCGGCTCGTGCTAAGTTGTAGGCAAATGCGTAAGCGTTTTCTTTCGCTGAGGTGATACCGTGTTGGTAGATCACTACATTAGCAGGATCAGAACCATTCGGTGTAAACAACAAGAATTCAACAGCTTCCAATGATTTAACTTGTGGGACAGGAGAGTACTTGGTGAGCACTCTTTCAATATCAAGCGGTGAGCCGTCAGCCAGCGTTAAATTTAAACCGATTAACTTCAGCTGTTCAGTTTGGCTGGTCGCTAATACGCTTGTATCTATGCCTGCAGTAACCAATTGAGCAGCCATATTGGCTTGTTCTGCGCTATCGCTCAAAGCATTTGAAACTTTAGCCAGGCTAGGCATACCAGATTCAAAAGGTTGCGAGTTCCATTCAGTAGCACTTGTTTCTAGATAATAAGGTAATTGAACAAATCCTTGGCTGACATCTACGTTGTCAGTGGCTCCGTACATAAATTCGATGGCTCCTTTGGCTTTCGCGATTGTTGCTGCATCTCCGCCGCCAATGTATTTGTCAAAATCAACATCGTTAGTCAATGCGGTTTTGAACGTTTCAGTAGAAACAAACTGCATTGCGTAAGCTGTTTTAAGGTCAACAGAATTAGGGTTCGCGCTCCCAGTCCAAACGTTATTGAGGTTTGCTGCAGCCAATCCTGTTGCGGTTGCAGCTTTTGTAGCGAAAAGGGAATCACCGACAGACTCTGTAGTAAACCAAGTCGAGTAAATGATGTTTTCAGTATCAAGGTTAATCGCACCTTGAGCGTTCGCTCCGGCGAAGATCTTTTCAACGCCTTGAGTGACTTGTTGCGCTTGAGCTAGGCTGCCTTCGGTGTAAGTTACTGCACTTGATTTCAGCGCAGCATAACTTGCCGACATGCCAACTGGGTCGCCGTTAACATCTGTTAATTCATTTGACAGAGCCAACACGTATTCACTTGAAGCATCGAGTGACTCATTGAACACTATTGTGAACTTGTCACTTGATGCACTAGATAAAACGTTAAAGTCAGTGCCTAAAGTCAATATTCCCGTAACAATTGGTGCGGTTTCAGAAGTGAGTGAGCCGCTAAGTTTTAGTAGGTAAACACCACCAGTTGCGACACCATCAGCTAAACCAGTACCTTCAAAGTCCATGATTATTGGCATTGAGGTAGACCAACCATCCATTGTATTCATTGCTGCAATAGGGTTGGTTAATGAGTCATTGCCACTAGTTGGCAAGCCAAGTGTACCGTCGGTAGCATCCATCAACGCGAAACTAGGAAGAGGAACAGCAATATCAGCACCCGTTAATTGAAACTTGATGCTCGTCGCTTGTGCGAGTGAATCTTGAATGTATTGCTCATATTGAATCGCTGTTGAAGCACCTGAACTCGAAGAGTCATCACCACAACCCGCAAGAAACATTGCTGAAGCGAGCAGCGAAACATTAAATAACTTTTTCATGTTTTAATTCCGTTTAGTTGAAGGTGTAGTTCATTTGAATTGCAGATAGGTAAGCGACTGCATCACCAGAGAATTCAAGTTCCTGACCAAGTTCATTGGTTTCAGTGAAATCACCTTCTTTACTTTGAACAAGAGCGAAACCAGCATCGATTGAAAGGTTAGGGCTGTACTGATATGTCAAACCTGCGCTGTACCAGAAACGATCGCTATCTGGAATACTCAATGTCGCTTCACCAGCTTGCTCGTCATAAGCTAAACCAGCTCTTAAGGTCCATTCTTGGTTTAACTGGTAAGTTGCACCCAGTGAGTAACGGTTATTGTCGTCGTAGTCTTCGGTCTTTTTAAAACACTCGCCATTTGCGCAATCTGAACTCGTCGCTTTAAGCTCTTTAAAGCTACTCCATCCAGTTTGTTGCCAGCCGTAGTGAATTGCCCATTGGTCGGTCAATTGGTGGAAAGCTGAAATTTCAATAATTGAAGGCAACGTGATTTTTAGACGGCCTGTTGTTGTCGTAACACTACCTTGCACGATGCTGCCCGTGTAATCAGTAAAGTCACCATCATCAAAGTCGAGGTCTACCTCTGAACGATAAGCAATAGAGAATCGGTTGTTTTCATTCAGTTCATATAACGCACCTACGTTCCAACCAAATGCAAATGTTTCACCTGTCATGCTGATCAGTTTTGTAGAGGCAGAGTCACCAGTAATGTTAGAGATAGAGCCTTGGTGACGATTAAGTTCGGCTTCTGCGTAAACAAGGTTTGCACCCGCACCGACACTAAATTGATCATTAATACGATAAGCGACATTAGGGTTTACGTTTACTGATATCAGTGAAGTATCACCAGCAAGATCACCCGCATAAATATCATCTGGGTAATCGGTAGCAACGCCATAGTTAGAGAACATACCGATACCCCAAGCCCATTTATCGTTGATTGGGCTGATGTAGTAAGCAGCAGGAACGACTTGCAGTGGCGCTACGTCTTTGGATACTTGGCTCTGTCCGCCTGAACCTGGAACATTGTTTTGAGTAATATCCACCTCTGGATCAACGATAGAAACCGCGCCTGAAAATTGGGCTGTATCAAATAGGGTCATTGCGGCGGGGTTTCTCGCTAGTACACTCGCGTTATCAGCTACAGCACCTTCACCTGAAAATGCGCGACCAAGACCTGAGGCAGAGTGCTCAGCAACTTGGAAACCAGCCGCAAGTGAATTACATGCAAATAGCACAGAAAGTGAAACGAGAGAGCGTTGTATTGTTTTCATCCTTGACCCTCCTAGGGCATCAAATCTCATTCTTATTGTTGAAAACACACTGAGCGTTGTTGGTGTTTAAGCTCTAATGTAAATGGAATGTTAAATTCATGTTTAATATAAAGTCAAAGAATGAGTTGTCATTTTGTGAAGTAATATTTTCAAAGGGCGGCACTCTAACACTAATAATATAATTACAATCAATGATTTATGGGTGGTTGGAGGTGTGACCAGAATGTTTATGTTAGGTGGTGGTATAAATAGTGTTCAACTGCTCAATATGTAACAACTTTGTTTATGTTTACCGTCAATCGCTAAATCGGCATAATATCGATTCATATTGATAGTCATTAAATTGGAATTAAAGTTTGGAATTACTCGCGATAGAGTTTCTTGGAAAACCACTTCGTTTAGAGGGGTCAATGGCAGGGTGGCAACAGTTGTATTGGGACAATACTTTGGTGTCCCAATTAGACGCAACCACAGATCAAGATGACGCTCGAACGCATGCATTTACTCTGCGCGCAGGTGAAGAAACGTTGCAGTGTAACGTTGAGGCGACCGTTCAGTGGCAACCGTTTGAGATGACCTATAAAGCGACCGTGAATGGCCAAACCGTTACCGAAGGCAGTCGAAACACCAAAGATATCGAGCAACAAACCCCGGTTGTCGCACCAAAACCAGAGAAGCGTTTTAGCTTAATCGGGTTAGTTTCGCTGGGAATGAAAGCCCTCAAGAGTGCCAAGTTAATCAAGGTGGTGCTTGCCTCTGCGAGTTTAGCCGCTTACTCATGGCTATTTTCAATTCAGTTCGCTTTAGCCTTGATCGCTTGTTTAATGTTCCATGAATATGGCCACATTAGAGCAATGAAATACTTTGGAATGAAGACCAAAGGCATCTATTTGATACCGTTCCTTGGTGGCTTGGCGTTATCCGACGAAAAGATCAATACGCGCTGGCAAGATGTGGTTATCTCGATCATGGGACCATTGTTTGGCTTGATATTGTCGTTGATATTTATGGTGTTGTACTGGGCGACTGGCGAAATGTTCTTCGCTGGGCTTGCGGTATTTAACGCGTTATTAAACCTATTTAATCTATTACCAATTTTGCCTCTCGATGGCGGACATGTACTAAAAAGTATCAGTTTCTCGATGAACAGTGTGCTTGGTATTGTGCTGTGTGTTGCGGCCGCTATTGCTGGCGTGGTACTGAGTTATCAGTTGAATTTGACCCTGTTTGGCTTCTTATTGATTATGGGCAGTGTGGAAATACTCTTCGAATGGAAAGGGCGTCACCACAGTCACTTGTTGCCATTAGACAAATACGGTCAAGTCGTGTCGTTTGTTTGGTATGTGGGTCTAGTGAGTAGCTTGATCGGTGTTATCTGGTATTTTGCATCTACTGGCGATCAGCTATTAAGCCTACCATTGCAAATTCTTGGTACTTAACAAGAATCAAAAACAATAACCAATATGGATAGGGCATTTTTGTATTCGAAGTTTAGCGTCTAAACAAATGTAATACCAATCACAGTAAGTAAGTGACCAAAATTAGCGTAGGGAAAAGGCTTGAGAACGAGGCGGAATTTTTCGATAAGTAGTTATTCTACAATCAAAAATTCTAACGCAGTTATCGAGCATTTTAGCAAGCTAGGGTGACCAGTTATTTACTACGATTGGTATAAAATTACGCTTTGCAATTTGGTCTTGGTGAACCCGATTGAGGTAACGTTTTGATCGTCGCCTGTAGATCTTTGATACGCGTACTGTGGGAAGGGTGCGTAGACAGCAATTCTGGCGGTTGGCTACCACCTGATGCTTTCGCCATGTTTTGCCACAAGTCGACGCTCTGTTTAGGATCGAACCCTGCTTGAGCCATATATTCTAAACCAACAACATCTGCTTCTGATTCCTGAGTTCGGCCATACGGTAGAATAACCCCGTATTGAACACCTAAACCTAGGGCAGCCATTGTCATTCCTTGGTACTGTTTGTATTCTGATGCTCCTAACGCAACACTGGTAATTGATAAACCAGTATTAGCAATTTGAGACTGGGATAGACGCTCATTACTGTGGTCAGCGAGAACGTGAGCCACTTCGTGTCCGATAACCGTTGCAAGTTGGTCTTGATTGACCGCTACCTTAAGTAACCCTGTGTATACGCCAATCTTGCCACCCGGCAAAGCAAAGGCATTCACTTGGTCGCTATCAAAAACAACAACTTCCCATTCACTAAAGCCTTGTTTTGGAATATGTTGAGTGATGCTGTTCGCTACACACTGTACATAAGCGTTAGTTTTAGCGTCTTTACTTATTGGTTGTTCTTTCTTCATTTGTTCAAAAGATTGTGCCCCAAGTTGAGACATGTCTTGATCAGAAAAAAGCAGTAATTGGTTTCTTCCTGTCGGGGAAGCGCTACATGCGGTTAGGCCTGCAAGTGTGAGAAGCGAGGTAAACTTCATCCATGACGTCATACAATATCCTCTGTGTATTCGGTTTTTATGCATGTTAACATCAACTTGCGTAATAACTAAGAGCTGTAAGATAAGTATTGTATTTAAAAACATGGTTATCGTTAAGATCACTATTAACGATAATGAAGCTATTCACTTACTAATAAAGCGATTCACGCACTAATAAAGTCAATAATTAAGGAACCCATATGAGTATTTGGAAAAAGCCCGTTGACCTAGATACCTTCAACGCGACCTCAAAAAATACCTTAATTGAGCACCTCAACATTGTTTACACAGAAGTAAACGACAATTCCTTAGTGGCAACCATGCCGGTTTGTCATTTTACGCACCAACCACTAGGCATGCTTCATGGCGGAGCATCGGTTGTGCTAGCTGAAACGCTTGGCTCATTGGCGGCTAATTTCTGCGTACCAGAAGGCTACTATTGCGTTGGATTAGATATCAACGCGAATCACGTAAGATCAATGCGTGAAGGCCATGTTATTGGTACTGCTGAACCTATTCACCTTGGTGTCTCTACCCAAGTATGGCAAATCAATATCACTGACGAGCGTCAACGCTTAGTTTGTACGAGTCGATTAACGATTGCCGTGAAGAAACATAAGCGATAATAGAGTAGGCAGCAGTTAACTTTGTTCTATTTAGAAAATAGTAATTTGTATTTCAAAGAAGTAGCTAGAGAAACCGATGGTCATAACGTTTAAAAGTGGAAAAGTTATCGCAACCGCACATGAGCTGGTTGTTCGTTTAGATGGTGAACATAGAGTCACGCTGCAAGCGCAAGTTGATGCGATTCAATTAATTGGAAAAGGGGCAAATGTCATTTCGGCGAATGGCTCTGAGTGCAAGTGGTCAATTAAATTAGATAATGAACAACAGCTTCGTGACATCGCCAATGAAATCGGCTGCGATGTGATGTAACCGTATGCTGCAAAAGTACTTAGCCATTCTGTTTGAATAACATCTTGGGACGTCATACCCAATAATTCGCAATAAAAACACGTCAGTAAGATTGATTTTACGTCTTAAAATAGGGAAACTGAATTCAATGTCCTTTGAATAAGTTTTCCTCTTTATGAGCAGCCCAAGACTTCGCGTTCAATTTGAAACCCTGTTTGAATACTTCGATGGTAAAGATTCTGATGTTCAGCTCGATGACATAACAGATGTACTCTGTTGTACGCGTCGTAATGCAAGAATGGTACTCAACAAACTTGAAGAACAAGGCTGGGTAGAGTGGCTACCGGCGGCTGGCCGAGGTAAGTTATCTCAACTTATCTTTAAGCAGAATCGTTGCGATGTCAGTGAAAACTTAGCGAGGCGGTACTTACAGGAAGGTAAAATTGGTCAGGCGCTGTCAGTGCTTGACCACAATGCTGCCAAGCTTACTCAGGTTATTCAAAACTATTTGGGTGTGCAATATCAAGAAGGTGAGCAGGTCATTCGTTTGCCTTATTACCGACCGCTCTCAATGCTTAACCCTACAAAATCGATGCGACGTTCAGAACAGCATATTGCCTGCCAAGTCTTCAGTGGGTTAACGCGACTGGATGAAAATGATCAGTTACAACCCGATCTTGCTCATTCATGGCAAAAAATCAGTGACTATCAATGGCGATTCTTCTTAAGGCCGGGTGTCCGTTTTCATAACGGGGAGCCTCTATTAACGAATCATGTCGTCGACACGCTTCTTGCGCTCGAACCACTCAATTTGTTCTCGCATATTAAAGATGTCTCTTCACCCGCAAATTGCGTGGTTGATGTCTTCTTAACGCGCCCAGATAAGTATTTCCCACTCGCGCTCACGGAGTCGGTCGCTAAGGTCACTTTACCGATGATTTTACGTGGCGAAGACTACGATATTCGACCAATTGGTACGGGGCCGTATCGCATTGAGAAGAACGATGAGAAGCAACTCGTACTAACGGCTTTTAACGGATACTTTGGTTTCAGGCCGCTGATTGATCGCGTTGAGGTTTGGGTGGTTGATGAGGCGTATTCTTCTATGGTTTACCCAAGTCTTTCGAAACCGGTAATGGCCGACCGTGGTGATAGTGATGAAGTAGAGCTTGATCCCGGCTGTACGTATTTACTGTTGAATAGAAAGAAGGGCATCGCACAAGATCCCGCATGGGCGGAGTTTTTGTCTAACGCATTGAATGCAGCTGATCTGTTTGTTCATATCCCAAAAGAGACCGTCATCGATTTGGGCGTTCTACACGCCTATGGGATAAAACCTGGTTGGTATGACATAAAGTTAAACACGCCGGTCTGTCCACCAGCAAATGCGAAACCAACCATTAGATTGGCGTACCAATGCCAACACCCGATGTTCCCAACACTTGCCAAAGCGATTGTCACCGTGTTGAAGCAATATAATGTCGATGTTGAGCTTATCGGTTACGAAACCGATCCTCCACACGCCGATAATGTTGATATTTGGATTAACCCTATGGGTATCGCTAACAACAGAGACGATGCATTGGCCGGCTGGTTAATGGACTACAGTTTTCTTGATGAATCTAGCCCAGCTGAAGATTTCGACCAATGGTGTCACATGATTGATCGTTGGCGTTCGGGAGAATTCGAGCAATTCCCAGCACGACAGTTAGGTAAACAACTGGTGCAAAGCAATCAGTTAATTCCGATGTTCCACTGTTGGTTGGGCGTTAACAAAGATCAATGTGGTACGTTGCAGAACGCAAAATGTAATGCATTAGGTTGGTTCGACTTTAGTCAAGTTTGGGTGAAGCCTGACGTTGATTGAAATCCAACGTTGATTAAAACCCAAGAACACTTATTAGGACCAAACAACTCAATTAGGACAAAACGATGCAAACTGTGATGGTTACATTTATTACGCTGGTGGCCTTTGCTGCTAATTCAGTTTTGTGTCGCTGGGCTTTAATGGATCAAACGATTGATCCTTTGAGCTTTTCGATCGTGCGCATCTGGTCTGGTGCGCTTACACTTCTGATTTTATTCACTTTATCTTCCCAATCTAAGCATAAACAGGAGCTAGCAAACAACAGCACATCGGTATATACAAAGCTAAAGTTACAGTTTCAACTCACATCAATACTGTCACTGCTTGTGTATATGTTTGGCTTCTCATTCGCTTACTTAAAGCTTGGCGCAGGTCTTGGTGCGCTGGTGTTGTTTGTCGCAGTACAATTTACGATGATTGCCGCGCACTTGTTCTCTGGAAACAGAATGTCATTACTTGAATGGGGCGGATGTTTGTTATCGGTGGCAGGGCTTGTTTACCTGTTAATGCCAACTGAATCGACACAGGCACCAGACTTAGTTTCTATCATCTTGATGTCTCTGGGCGGAGTTGGGTGGGGTATTTACACATTGGCAGGAAAGAAATCTTTAAACGCACTGCAATCGACGACCGCTAACTTTGGATTTAGCTCGCTAGTTATCCTTGCAGGTTTAAGCCTTCTAGTTGTAATACCTAATGCAATGCCTCAAGTCTCTATCACTGAGCAAGGTTTGATTTACGCGGTTATATCGGGCTCGGTGGCTTCTGGCGTGGGTTATAGTTTGTGGTATTACGTGGTGAAAAAGCTGAATACAGTGGTCGCATCCATTGCACAGCTTTCTGTGCCTGTTATCGCGACACTCGGTGGCGTCTTGTTACTCTCTGAGCCGGTCACCATGCAATTCATTATCTCATCGACCGTTATTTTACTCGGGATAAGCTTGGTTCTTGTCGCACCTAAACTTAAGAAATAAAGAGTTCAATCATTAACTTCTATGGCTAAACCAAACAAGAAACAACCGACCAAAACGGTTCAGATTTTCTGTGCGAAATGCAAAACGCAACTTTTTAAGTATCGGAAAGGTGGCAAAGGTACACTCGTGAAGTGTTTTAAGGAACGTATTGTTGAAGATTTCACTAAAGAGCCATGTGTGTGCCCTGAATGTGGGATTGAATTCGCGCGAGATACCTTGGTTCGAGGTACACCAGCCTACAAGTTTGTGGGTGGCAAGGTGACTATGAAATAGAAAAGAACAAATGCCACGACACAGTTTGTGTGTCGTGGCATTTAAATCGACTAATTAACTTATAAGAAAGAAGTTGAGCAGGCTATCCACGAACTACTGAGCTCTAACTCGCCCTTGAAGTTTCAGAAGTAATAGCGAGACAATAGCACCCGTTGTATCACACAGCATGTCTTTCTGCGCATCCCAAATATCACCTTGTGAGCCAAGGAACGCGATACCTTCATCACCACCTGCAATCTCCGCGTACCACCACTCAATAATCTCATAACCTGCTGCAACACTCATGATCGCAAATAAGGCAAAGAAACATGCCAGTACCGGTTGAGCCAGTTTCTTACGAATCAAATACTCAGCGAGTGGGTAGGCGTAAAGGCCAATAGAGAAATGCGCGACACGGTCAAAATTATTACGTTCAGAGCCAATCATGTTGTTAAACCATTCAAACGGCACTTCTGCAAAGGTATATTTCGCGCCTATCGTATGTAACATCAGCCAGATAAACATCAAAATGTAGGCAGTCTTAGTGAAGGTCAGCTTGGTTGATAGCCACCAGATACCCACTAATATCGCTAGAGCCGGGATAATTTCGGCAATCCATACTGCTCTTGAAGAGGGAGCAAACGCTGAAAATAGAAACACAATCAGATACAGCGTCGTTAATGAAAGTAATGGTCGATTTTGAGCAAGTGGCGTAATTGTCATATCGAGATCTCTCGTCGAAGTTTTTAATAGTGTTGCACAATATTGAACGGTGTTCAATTGAGCTGTAATCACCATATTTGTTGAAAACTGGCGTTATCGCCCAGTATCTAGACAAACGGTTGCGAGAGTTTCACAAAAGTTTGATTTACAACAAAGCGATCCTTAAAATCGCTTCATCACTACATAACAAGAAAGAAAAGTCATGAAACTGGAAACTGTCGATTACCTTGCTGACGACGCAGCAGAACAATTTGTTCGCTCTCTACGTGAAACTGGTTTTGGTGTTCTTAAGAACCACCCAATCCCGAAAGAGCTTGTTGAGTCTATTTACGAAAACTGGTACCAATTCTTCATCTCTGAAGAAAAAGAGAACTTCCACTTTAATGTTGAAACACAAGATGGATACTTTCCACCATCAGTGTCTGAAGTTGCTAAGGGCCACACTGTAAAAGACATCAAAGAGTACTTTCACGTATACCCTTGGGGCCAAATTCCTGAGCAGCTGAAAGAACAGATTCTAGATTACTACCAACGTGCGAATGCTTTTGCTCAAGAGCTTCTAGGATGGGTTGAAGCTCATGCTCCTAAAGAAGTACAAGAGAAGTTCTCTATCGCGTTGTCTGAAATGATCAACGGCAGTGAGCAGACTCTGCTTCGTGTTCTTCACTACCCACCAATGCAAGGTGACGAAGAGCCTGGCGCTATCCGTGCAGCAGCACACGAAGACATCAACTTACTGACTGTTCTTCCTGCAGCAAACGAGCCGGGCCTTCAAGTTAAAGCTCAAAACGACGAGTGGTTAGATGTTCCATGTGACTTCGGCAACATGATCATCAACATTGGTGACATGCTTCAAGAGGCATCGGGTGGTTACTTTCCATCGACAACTCACCGTGTAATCAATCCATCAGGTGAACGCCAAGAGAAATCTCGTATCTCTTTGCCTCTATTCCTTCACCCGAAACCGGAAGTTGTGCTGTCTGAAAAGTACACAGCAAACGAGTACCTAATGGAGCGCCTAAGAGAACTTGGCGTTATCTAATTAGCGAAATATTTCGTACTAAAATTGGTATAGATATCAAAGGTCAGCTAAATTGCTGACCTTTTTTGTACCTGTACTTCAGGGTCACTTCTGCATTGATGGCGGTTGCACTCACTTAATGACTTTCAGTTTCATGATGAAAGGGTGCCTTTGAGCCAAGCGTTTGAAAGTTGTTGGTCCATTAGCTCGACAAATCGCAGAAAATCGCTTTCAATTAAAAGAGATACGCCAATGGTTATGATGTAGGTTGCTCATTGTATCCAAAGCCCTAGTCATCCATTAATACAGAAAATCTAACTGAGTCCACTATGTCGAATCATCAAGAGGTGAGAGCAAACTTTCATTGCCACATGGAGAACCCATTGCTTTGGCCGATTATGGAAGTGCTTAAGCAAAAGCCAAGCGGCTGGAAAGTACACACATTGGCGGCTCACCTTAACGACCTTGGGTTTGTACCGGTGTTAGACCCAGCACCTGAGAAAGAGTTGTTTAAAAAGAACTTCCTCATAATGAATGCGCTTTATCAGCTTCAAGAAACCTTACACCCTGATGGTTGGTTACAAGTCCAAGCGATGGACATTGAATTGATGAATGGTCGGTATCACGGAAGCAGTCACAGCATCGATCATCAAGACCCACTGCGAGAATACTATATTAATTGGATTAACTATGAAGCGGACGAGGGCGAAGTCAAAAGGCTGCTGAACGAGTTCTGGACTCGGTACAGAAAGTTTGTCGGTGGTGATGAACTCGATATGGATAGAAGCCGAGCGTTAAATTTGTTTGAGTTACCGTTGGACGCGACTCACCATGAGATTAGAAAGCGCTGGCGACAATTGGCTTTGCGCTGGCATCCAGACAGAGACGAGGGCAACACGGCGAAATTCCAGACGCTCTGTGAAGCATGGAATGTATTACGAAGCTCGTAATCGAAAGTAACTCTTACTGCGCGGTTTATTGACCCTTTAGATAGAGTAAAATTTAGGCCCTAATATATAAAATTGAAAAGCCCCACATTGTGAGTAATACAAGTGGGGCTTTGTCATCATTACGCTATGTTCTGTAACTATATTATGTTTTGTAAATACGTTATGTGTTGCAACTAGATTAAGCGTCGTTACTACTTCATTTATTGTTGCTACGACTGGTCTTTGCTTTCACCACTTTTATGCTCAAATGCATAATCGAGTACTTTACGGATATATGGCGCGCCGACTTTTGAGCCACCGTTACCGTGTTCAATGACCACCGTCGCGACATATTCAGGGTGTTCGTAAGGTGCGAAAGCCGTATAAAGAGCATGGTCGAGTAAATGCTTAGCCAACTTCTTCGAGTTGTAGACCTGATCTTTCGCAAGATCAAATACTTGTGCCGTACCTGATTTTCCGCCGCTCGTGTAGTTAGTTCCCTTAAATGCGCGCCTACCGCTACCTCGACTACCGTGGTTTACCAGTCTCATTGCATTGATAGGTACATCCCATATTTTGTCAGGGACTTCAGTGATAGACGGCATAGGCTCAGGTGTAACGAGTTGTTGTGTGTCAAAGTCCTCACCATGATCCAAGATTGCTCTCAGGATATGAGGTGGCATCACCTTTCCATGATTGACCAACACTGAAGTCGCTTTTGCCAGTTGCATTGGTGTCGATGTCCAATAACCTTGGCCAATGCCAATAGGAACAGTGTCACCTTGATACCAAGGGGTACGATAGCGCATCATCTTCCATTCTCGAGTCGGCATATTAGCGGTGCTTTCTTCATAGATATCGATACCTGTAGGTTCACCAAAACCAAAGCGATTCATCCAGCTTGAAATACGGTCAATGCCCAAGTCAAAAGCGGTTTGATAGAAGAACGAATCCACAGACTCCTCAATGGCTTGCGTTACGTCGACAGGGCCGTGACCCCAACGTTTCCAGTCTCGCCATGATTTAGAGTTGCGTTTGGAACCGGGAATTTGCCATGAGCCGTGGTCATTACGAATCGTATCCTCGGAGATGACATGTTCTTGCAGTCCCGCTACAGCCATAAATGGTTTCACGGTTGACGCCGGAGGATAAACGCCGAGAGTAGTGCGGTTTACCAATGGGTGAGCAGGATCATTCAATAAACGTTGATAGTTCTTGCTAGAAATACCGTCGACAAAGAGGTTCGGGTCGTAGCTGGGGCTTGATGCCATTGCAAGTACACTGTTGTCTTTCGGGTCAAGAACGACCGCGCTGCCTGTTCGGTGATCAAGCTGGTCGAATACGTATTTTTGTAGTTCGAGGTCGATATTTAATACGATATCTTTTCCTGCTACCGGAGCTACATACTCAATGGTGCGGACGACTCGCCCACGGCTGTTTACTTCGACTTCTTGATAACCTTTGGTACCGTGCAAAATGTCTTCGTAATAACGTTCAACACCGAGCTTACCTATGATTGTTGTGGCTTGGTAATTCGCTTCGATGCCTTTTTCTTCTAGCCTCTTAAGATCGCTATCATTGATGTGTGCGACATATCCCAAAACATGGGTAAGTACTTCTCCATTTGGATAAAATCGTTTCAAGCTGGTATCAATCGATAAGCCGGGGAATTGGTACTGGTGCACTGAGAACTTAGCAATTTCTTCTTCGCTTAGGTTCTCTAATATCGTGACAGATTTGAAACGGCGGGTGTTGTGATAACGCTTTTTGAAACGAGCAATCTGCTCAGCCTCTCGCGGGATGTATTTGTCCAACTTAGCAAGCATTGCATCGACATCATCAGTTTGCTCTGGAATCATCGTCAGATTAAAGACAAGTTCATTCTCGGCGAGCAACACACCATTGCGGTCGTAAATAAGCCCGCGAGTCGGGGGAATAGGTAATACTTTGATTCTGTTGCCATCGGCACGGGTTTGATAGCTTTTAAAATTTTCGACTTGAAGTCGGTAAAGGTTGCCGACTAAGACAAGAGTGAACAGCAAGATCCCACAAAACGCAACGGTTACACGGTTTTTGAACAGATTTACTTCTTTTTTATGGTCACGCATCTTAACGCGTTTATGATTCATTGAAGCCTCAAGGGTTTGTTACATTTAGTTACACCTGTCGAGTTGGAACTTTATATGAATATCGCCATAGTTTTGTAAAAGCTGTGTCATGATTTTTAGGATAAACACAATATTGGTCGGTTTTATCGCCAAACAAGATAAGTGAGGCAGGAGACGGTCTTAAGGCTTTAGATCTAGAGCTAGAGCTAGCGAATAAAAAAAACGGCCCTCAGAATGAGAGCCGTCAATACAATTTATGATGCTTGGATCTAACCTAGTTCGAAGGCTTGAACTGAGATTTACGCATACGGTTTAGTGCGGCCATTACATCCAATACTCTTGGTTTCGCTAAGTCACCGTAGTTTGGCATATTAACGTGCCACTCATCGCTTAAGATCGCGCTAAACTCTTTAGCAGGGTTGTTTGACCAACCTGGAGTTTGTGCAAACTGGAACCATGCCCAACCAATCGCGTTAACTTCTGATGTTGACTCTAACTGCTCTAATGCAGAAAGATCAGCGAATTCCTTACCAAAACGCAGAGACTCTTTGCCTTTCGCGTTAACACGGAACTTACCGTCAGTAAGAATATTCATCAGTGCTGCGCGGTTTAACGAACGAGGAACAAACGTTTCTAATGCCGTCTCACATTCGTTAGTACGTTGAGTAGGGTGTTGAGCTATCACTTCTTGTGCTTTTGCAGTGACGTCTACCGCTTGGTAATCGTGCATTTGAATCACAGTGTCAGCCACATCTAGGTAATCGCCAGAACCACCCATTACAACAATGGTAGAGATATCCATCTCTTCACGTAGTTGGCCAATACGGTCAACAAGTGGTGTGATTGGCTCAGCCCCTTTAGATACTAGCGCTTGCATACGTTCGTCACGAATCATGAAGTTAGTCGCTGACGTATCTTCATCAATAAGTAGCGTTTGAACGCCTGCTTCAATTGATTCCTGTAACCAAGCCGCTTGCGATGTCGAGCCAGATGCATCTTGTGTACTGAAATCAGACGTGTCTTTTTGCATCGGCAAATGGTTGATGTAATTTGATAGGTTCAAGTTGTGAACACAGCGGCCATCTTCAGCGCGGATCTTCATCGTATCAGTCGCCGTCACGATACCTTCACGACCGTCACCAGGAATATGGTTGTAGATAGAACGTTCAACGGCGTTTAACAGCGTAGATTTACCATGGAAACCACCACCAACGATTAGCGTGATACCTTTTGGAATACCTAGGCCAGTCACATCACCTTGGTTCGGTGTGTTTAACGTAACACTCAACGATTCTGGAGCAGCGAAAGGTACCGCACCTTTCATTGGTAGGTCACAGTTACCAGCAATACGAGGTAATACGCTGCCATTTGCTACGAATGCCGCCAGATTGTTTTCTTCCAATTGAGCACGTAACGCGTCTTGGTCTTCAACGGCTTCACAATGCTTAATCATCGCTTCAATGTTGAGTTCGCGTTCAAGCGTTGCGCGACGGATAAACTTAGGCAAATAGAATGTAATGATGTTGATTGCTTTCTTTGCAAGAATACTACGCCCATCAGCCGGTAGGTTGATACGAAAACGGATTTCGATACCGTGCTCGGTGAAAACCACAGATGTGTTATCTAAAACAGTTTGGCCTGTTAGTGCGATAGACACAGTTGTTTCTTGCTTAGCAAATTCAGAGAAGCTACGTGCAATAAAATCACGCGCTGCTACTTGGTATTCGTAAGACTTTTCTTTCAGCCAACCTAACCCTGTTAACGACCAGGCGCGTGTTGCGCGAAAACGTGAAGAAGATGCGTACGGGTCACCTTGAACGTGGTCGATGTGTAATTCGAAATCAGCAAAGTCGTATTGACCTTTAATTTGTTGATATGCGCGGAAGTTTTGTTTTTCGAGCTTTTTAAGCTTTGCAGTCAACTGATCCATAACGAGGAATGCCTATATAAAGGGAAGATTAAAACAGAAAGGCGGCGATTATAAAAATCACCACCTTTAGAGTAAAGAGAAAGTAGGCCTAAATCCAAAACAAACTGCTCTTTTTCGCTTTAAGCGTAACGGGTTGTCCCCAAATAGTTTTGATTGATTAAACTGTGTTCGAATTCTTGGCTCGGCATTGGGCGCCCATAAAGGTAACCTTGGCCCACATCGCAGCCCTCGTTGATGATAAATTGCTCCTGAACTTCCGATTCTATGCCTTCAATTGTGACTTTTAGGTCGAGCTTCTTCGCGATTTGGACAATAGAACGAACGATTTCCGAGTCTTCCTGTGAGTTAAGCATCTGATCGATGAAGCTCTTATCAATTTTAATCGTGTCGAACGGAAATTTCTTGAGATAACTGAAAGAGGCGTAGCCCGTCCCAAAGTCATCCAGTGACAATGTAACGCCAATGTCATGCAGTGATTCTAAGGTGTTCTTAGCGACAACCTCATCGGCAATCAGACCACTTTCTGTCACTTCAAGTTCCAAGAAGTGGGGTTCTAGGTGATAGGTTTCGAGTAGGTGAACCACTTGTTCCGCAAAGTGCACATTCTTGAGTTGAATTGCAGACACATTCACAGCCATCTTGAAATCTTCAACGTATTCGGACCACTCTTTCGCTTTTTCAATCGCATTACGCAGAACAAAGCTTCCGACTTCGAAAATCAAGCCGTTTTGCTCGGCCATATGTATCAAGGTTTCGTTGGAGATATCACCTAATACTGGATGGCGCCAACGTAGTAGGGCTTCAGCACCAACCCAACGATGCGTTAATGGACATACCTTAGGTTGAAAGTAGAGCATGAGGTCATCGTTACGGACAGCTTGAAGCAAATAACCTTCGATCTTATTGATGTGACTTTGTTGTTCAGTATGAGATTGAGAGTAGTAAGCGAATTTTTGCCCGGAATCTTTACAGGCGAGCATGGCTTCTGATGATTTCTGGAGAATGCTTTCCGCATCGTCTTCGTTATCAGTAATCGCAATCCCGATAAAGGCATGCAAATGCACTTTGTCACTGTCGATATCGAACTCTGAATGGCCGACTTTAACGAGCGTCTGGCAAAGTTCTTCTAGGCGTTGGTGCAAATCTTTTACGCTGAACGCCAGTACGAGATCGATAGAAGTAGGGCGTGCAGTTAGTACCTCGATATCAGAGATACTGTCGATACGTTTTCGGTATTCAACCAGCACTTGGTCTAACGCGTCATAGCCATATCGAGCCTGTATGCGCCTTCCATTCGTAAACCCTATATGAATAACCGCAAATGAACTGTCCGTCAGCCTTTGTTGTGACGATAGTTTGTTATTTAGGCGAGACTCGAATGCGGTTCGGTTCAAAAAACCGGTGCCGATGTCATGATTCTTTTGGAAGTTTATCTTTTGTTCAGCCGCTCTTCGCTTATCGATCTCTTGGTTTAAAGAATAATTGAGGCTTGCGAGATCTTTAGTGCGAGTGTAAACCCGGTTCTTTAAGTCACGATTCATTTGGGTGAGCTTAGCGTGCTGAAACAAGGTTTTAAGCTGGGACTCTATCGAGGTACGAAAGCTTTCTAATAGCTTGATATAGGTAGGTGTGTAGTGGTTTTCTTTCGAGTCCAAGATACAAATAGTACCGAACAATTCGCCGTTAGGCCAAAACAGCGGAATGCCACAATAAGAGATTAAGCCAAGCTTTGTATCGGGGTTGTTTTCCCAATCAGGATCGGCAAGCGCATTGGGCACCACAAGCTGTTGCTGAGATTCCATCACCGTTTCGCAGTAAAGCCCATTTCCTAAGGTCTCAGAATCGCCTTTGTTGTAAGGGTTATCCTCACTGCGGCTGGTAGAGAAAACTTCAATGTAGTTGGTGTGAACGCGCATGATAAGTGCGGCGGGAACTTCAGTGATTTGAGCCAAGAGGTCGACAATATTCTGCCAACTGGAGGCCATATCGTCAGGGATATCTAAGTCTATCGTTTTTATCTTCTTCATATGACTCCGAGTCAATTATGCTAAATGCATCAACACATCCTGTGTTAATTAAGATGAACCAAATAAACTGTGAATCTTACTTTTACTAAGTATAAGAAATGTTGCACAAAAAAACCTCTGCAATTTTGCAGAGGTTTTCAAATGTGAATCTGGGTCTCAGTAATGAGATAAGTTTCGATTAAGGCTTTAACTTTATAAAATCATCAGTGTTAAGTTTCTCTTTATAGTCTACCGACGGTTGAGCAAACCCGTTCAACTGTAAAAACTCTTCTTTGAATCCTTGATAGTCGCCAATTGCTTGGAAGTTGTTTTCATCCATAGCTTCAAGTAGCTCAGTCACATGAGCTTGGGTTTCTGGATCGAGTTCCCATTCATCCATCCGAATTAGGCGTTCGCCGTCCAGAGGGACTTTTGATTGACCATACAGTTTACTGCTGAATAAACGCTGCATTTGTTGGATACAGCCTTCGTGCGTCTCTTTCTCTTTCATCACTTTATATAAAGCGAGTAGGTAAGGACTTAATCCCGGAATGAATACACTGGCTTTGGTGACGAGTGCCTTACACACAGTCGCGTAGGCATTACCGCCAAAGTTTGCTAGTTCAAGATTCAGCGCATGGCTGGTTTGATGAAGGTCTATTTTAGCGCGCCCCAAAGTGCCGTCTAAGTAAATAGGGTGCGTAACTTCTGGACCAACATAGGAAAATGCGATGGTTTTACAACCAGGGGCAATGGATTCAGCGTTGATGAGCTCATCTATCCACTGTTCCCAATCTTCACCGCCCATGACTTTGAGTGTGCTTTCGGCTTCTTCTTCCGTCGCTGCAGCAAGTGTGTTTGTCACCCAGTTGTCGTGCTCTAGTGAGATAGTCGCGCCGGTAACGCTTTCACCAATAGGCTTAATCGCGGAGCGCCAAAGCTCATCAGAATTTGGCTTAGGTCGAACGCCAGCCGCTAAGCTATAGATAATCAGATCCACTTCACCTTCGAAGTAGGTTTCAATGGCTTCGACAACTTGTGTACGTGTTTCTTGTGAAAATGCATCGCCAACGATGTTGATAGCAGTGCGTTGCTCTCGTTCGGCTTCTTTCTTGAAGTAGATGTTGTTGTACCAACCAGCACTACCGAGGGACTTTTCGTTAGGACCGCGCTCGAATGAGACGCCGATGGTGTCAGCTTTTGCACCGCCAAAGGTCACGGCAATACGAGCGGCAAGGCCGAAGCCTGAGGAAGCGCCGATAATCAGTACTCGTTTAGGGCCATCTTTGATTTGCGGCGCACTCTTAACAAACTTGATTTGTTGCTTTACGGCTTCTTGACAGCCAAGAGGGTGAGCGCTTTTGGCTACCACACCCTTGATAATAGGTTCGATCAGCATAAATAACCTTACAGTTAACGGTGATATGCACTCAGGCTAACGTAAAGCTGTGTAAAATTTATTGAGCTAGACCATTAAAACTTAAAGATACTGATATAATTCTTCGGCGACGAATTCAGCGATCCAAGGTTGAGCTTCTGGTTTTGGATGCAGTCCGTCGTTCATCATCCACTCAGGTTTAAGGATGATATGCTCTAGGAAAAACGGCAAAAGCGGCACATTTTGTTGATCAGCAAGCGCTGCAAAAACGTATTCAAATTGCTGGTTGTAACGCTTACCGTAATTCGGTGGGATTTTAATCTGCATCATAATTGGCTTGGCGCCCGCAGCTTTTATCTGCTCAATGATTTGATCAAGGTTTGCAGACATCAGTTTTGGTGGGAAGCCACGAAGACCATCATTTGCACCGAGTTCGATAAGAACAGTGTCTGGAGCATGTTCTTCAAGCAATTGTGGTAAACGAGCTAGCCCGTTGCCGGTTGTGTCACCTGAAATACTGCCGTTAACCACGGTAACTGTTTTGTCATGCCTCGCTAATGCGTTTGGCAATAGACTTGGCCAACTTTGTTTGATGTCCATGTTATAACCAGCACTCAAGCTATCACCAAGTACCAGTAACTTAGAATCTAACTCGGTATCTTGAGCCAAAGAAGCGGTTGAAAATATAATAAAGAATAAAAAGGAAATTAGTCGAGTCATGCATACATCCATCATTAAAGCAGAAGCTGTTTCGAAGACAGTGTCTACTAATCAAGAACATTTAACAATCCTAGAGCACGTCGATATTGATATTCGTGAAGGTGAAACTGTCGCGATTGTCGGCACGTCTGGCGCAGGCAAATCAACCCTAATGACGTTGCTTGCAGGGCTTGATGTGCCAACTAAAGGCGAAATCAGTTTATTAGGACAGCCGCTTTCACAGCTTGATGATGAGGCAAGGGCTAAGATCCGCAGTGAATCGGTAGGGTTTGTATTTCAAAGCTTCTTATTAATTCCAAGCCTTTCTGCGCTGCAAAATGTCACGCTTCCTTGTTTACTTAAAGGTGAAGACGAAGACATCGAACGTGCGACGGCTTTGCTTGAATCAGTGGGCTTAAAAGACAGACTTGATCACCTGCCATCTCAGCTATCAGGCGGTGAACAACAAAGGGTCGCTTTAGCTCGCGCTTTTATGATCAAGCCAAAAATCCTTTTTGCTGACGAACCCACAGGCAACCTAGATCAACAAACGGCAGCCAAAATTGTCGAGTTGTTGTTTGAGTTGAACTCATCCCACGGCACAACGCTTGTTCTAGTGACGCATGATCCTAAACTCGCACAACGTTGCCAACGAACACTTAAGATGCATGTCGGTCAGATAGAGGAAGTCTAAATTGAATTCATCAAACGGACTGAATAAACGCCTGTTCTCATGGAGTGTCGAAGAGATTCGACACGGTCAGTTGTGGCCAGTTTCAATCGCTTTAACGCTTATTATTGCTTGTGTGTTTGCATTGTCGGCGTTGGCCGAACGTATGGAGCAGGTAATTGTTAAGCAGGGCAAAGATGCGCTTACTGCCGATAGCGTGTTTATCTCAGCAAACCCCATCCCGCAACCCTTGTTAGACCTCACTCAGGTTGAACAGTTAGAAAGCTCTCAGTTGACTCGTTTTTCAACCATGGCATTCAGTGATAACTCAATGCAGTTAGTGACGGTGAAAGCGGTTGAAAGTAATTACCCATTACGCGGTGAAATGATCTTAGAGGGCGCTGATAAAGCATCAAGTAACCATGTTAAGCCGGGTGAACTTTGGTTAGATGAACGTATATTCGCACAGTTAGAGGTTGAAATTGGTGACAATGTCACTATTGGCGATGCCGATTTAACGATAACAGGGCGTATCACCCAAGAGCCAGGTTTGAGCTTTAACCCATTCCAACAAATGCCAGCCGTGCTAATTCATACCAGCGATATCGAGGCCACTGGAGCAATTCAACCGGGCAGTCGTGTAAGCTTTAGGCTGTTTCTAAACGGTGATGATACAAAACTGAAAGCCGCGCAAGACAGCGTAGAATTGACACCGAGCGATCGCTGGCGCACGCAAGATTCTGCGAGTCGCACTAACGACATGTTCGAAAGCACGACTCAATATCTTTCGCTAACGGTTGCTATCGTTGTGATCATGGCGGCGACCACTTTGGTACTTACGTGCCAACATTATGTTGCGAGTCGCCGTAAAACCATTGCGATGCTTAAGAGTTTAGGTGCGAGTAAGCAATGGATCATTAAATGGTTGTTTGTACAGGTGTCTCTGTTAGTGGTCATCGGCGCTGTACTTGGAATTACAATAGGGGTCGGCTTAGAGTTCTTACTTCGTATACCATTGGGTGATTTGTTGCCAACACCACTTCCTGGCTATGGTATTGAACCTGTCATTTTGGCGATTTTATCAAGCATCCTCATTGGTGTGCCTGCTCTTGGTATTCCGTTAATTGGCTTGGTCAACACCTCGGCAATCAGCGTGATTCAATCAAGTCATCAGTCCAATGAAAGCTACAAGAAATACCTGTTGTTGCTGGTGCCTATTATTCCAATGATGCTGATGTACGGCGATAACCTGTTGGTATGGATAGTTCTAGCGGGTATCGCATGCCTGTTCTTAGTGCTCGCAATTGTCAGTACGCTTGTTCTGCGTTTGGTTGGCAAGTTACCGACATCGACGTCTATGCGTTTAGCATTGAGTCGAATTAATCGCACCCCATTAGCAACTGGGATTCAATTTGGCTCTTTAGCGCTTTCACTGATGTTGCTGTCTATCATCTGGTTGGTCAGGAGTGATTTACTGTCAGATTGGCAGCAAACCTTACCAGAGAACGCACCCAATGCGTTTGCCCTTAACATTGCAAGTTATGAGAAAGACAGTTATCTCGAGACGATTGATGCAAACGAAGTAGAGCGTACTCAAGCGTTTCCAATTATACGAGGAAGACTCACAACCATTAACGGCGTTGAGGCGGCAAAATACAGCGAGACCTCAGAAGAAACAGACGCACTAAGCCGCGAAATCAACTTCACTTGGGGAGATAGCCTGCCTGAGTACAATGAAGTGTTAGAGGGCAGCTGGACACAAGAGCAGGGCGTATCTGTGGAATCCGATGTCGCGGAGCAGCTGGGTCTAAAGATTGGCGATGAGTTATCGTTCACAATCAACAGCCAGAATGTCTCTGCCAAGGTGAACAGCATCCGAAAAGTAGAGTGGCGAGAAATGAAGCCGAATTTCTACTTCATATTTACGCCAGATGTTTTGAGCTCTATTCCTTCTACTTGGCTCGTGAGTTTCCGACTAGAAGAACAACATAATCAGATGCTCAACGAACTCTCTCGAAATCACCCAACCGTCAGTTTGATGGATATTCGTAAGATGGGTAGCAAGATCCAAGAGTTGCTCAAACAGATTGTTTGGTCGATAACCGTACTTGCGGCTTTGGGTGTGGTAGCGGGGTTGTTGCTAATCTTTACTCTGTTGCGATTGAGCTTGTCTCAAAGACAACAAGAGATACGTTTGTATCGCACTCTAGGTGCGAGTAAGAAGCGAATTCTCAACACTATTTGGTGTGAATACGGGTTAATGGCGTTAGTGGCTGGCTCTATTGCTGCGATGGGTTCTGAGCTCAGTGTTGCAGGGGTAATGAACTTTGGCTTCGAGTTAGAGCCTTCACTCCACCCAATGCTGTGGATAGCGCTACCCGTGCTAACGTTTATCACATTGGCCGCGGTAGTGAATAGCTTAATCAAACGTTTGTTGGCACCAGTAAACAAGGATTTTGGCTAGTCTCTAGCGAGATCTCACAAATGCTTAAAACGGTCTAAAAGTGACATTATTTATATTTAGTCATGCACTATTTATAAGGCGTCGCTTTAGACCGTTTTTTATTTGACCAATGCGTAGCACAAGTAACGAATATCGCACCTTAATTTTCCAATTTTTTAGTGTTTTTTAAAACTAATCGCACAATAATGCCGATTTAATGAACAGCGGTTAGTCCCTGTAAACAAAGGGTTTGCGCAACTTAGCAAGAACGTTATCAACAGTTATCCACAAAAACGGTGGATAACTTTAGGGATAAGTTAACATCTATGTTTTAAGAGTACTGATGCAGCCTTTATGTGGCGTCACTTAGGACAATTTTGACTGTTAGAATAACCTTTAAAACTCTATCTGGAGTTATTGAGTCAAGAGATTATTTATGTTTTTTACATAGATATTAAATCCCACTTAACTAAGACCTTGATAAAAATGTGTTTTAATTCATCGCAGAACAAAAGTAGAATAGCGGCAGTTAATCTTATTCTACAGAACACGATGAACCACAACAAAACGGATACAAATCAGCCTTCTATTGCCATTGTTGGTGGTGGTATTGCCGGAACAACGAGCGCGATTCACTTTAGTGAGTTGGGTTTTAAGGTCACTATCTTGGAAAAAGGGCCGAGTTTGGTTAATGGTCCACCAATTTGCCACCTGCACGCTGGCGGCAATTTGTATCGAGATATTTCTGTAGAGCAGTGTCTTCAGTTGCTCACGCAGTCAATTGATACCGTCCGCTTGTTTCCCCACACGATCAATATTCGTCCGACAATTATCGCTGTTCCACACAGTGATGGTGGAGAGCCGTTGGATCTACTTCCGCGTCTAAAGATAATCAAGGACGCTTATGCTGAACTTGTTAATCAAGATAAAAGTAACCAAGTGCTTGGTAAGCCGGAAGATTATTACAAGCTGTACAGCAAAGAAGAGTTATTAACACTTGCCACCCAAACACAGCCTCTCAAACCAACATCGCTTGATGATTGGTGTATTCCTTTCGCTAAACATACGGATCTAGAAACCCTTAAGTATCCTGTTGCTATGGTTCAAGAGTATGGCTGGAGTGTATTCCGCTTGTCTGCAACCGCTCAACTGTCTTTGGGGCAACAATCGAATTGCTCAGTATTAACCAACAGCCGATTACAATCTGTTGAATCGTTAGAGCAAGGCTGGTCTTTGACTTATACAGACGCTGAGAACCAAAGCTGTCATTTAACGACCGACTACTTGATTAATGCAAGTGGCTTTGAAACGGGCATCGTGGATGACTTTGTCGGTTCTAAGCAACAAAGGCTTGTTGAGTTCAAAGCCGCATACGTTACAGAGTGGCCGTATTCGCAAGAATGTAAGGAAGAGTGGCCAGAGGTTATCTTCCATGGCCCGAGAGGCACACCGCAAGGCATGGCGCAATTAACGCCCTACGCTGATGGTGTGTTCCAACTTCACGGTATGACAGAAGGGATTACTCTGTTTGAGGGTGGGCTTGTTTCATCATCAACAGATTCATCACAGCCTCAGCTGCCTTCTAAGCTTCTTAAGAAAATCGTATCAGGTTGGAGTGAAGAGCAGCTTGAATTAAGAACTCGCGCTGCGATAACGCATATGTCTCAGTTCATCCCAAGTTTCAGCTCTGCACTGGTAGGTGGTAAGCCTCTGTTCGGTGCACAGCAGATTCCGGGAACCGATCCGAGCTTAAGAGCTTCAGACGTTTCATTCTGTGGTGATCGCTATGCTCGACTTGAAGTAGTCAAAGCTTCCTCAACCTTAGAGGCTGCACAAAAGGTCGCTGAGCATTGGTTTGATGTCGCAGAGTCAGTATCGATTGAAGATACGCACTCGGTGACAATGTCACTTAATCTAAATGCTATTGAGAATAGAGCGATAGATTTGACACAAGAACGTGGATACCCAGAAGCCCTTGCAAAGGTATCAGGCCAAGATCACGCTTAATACTCAGTCATAATCGACTACGCTGAACATCTTCAATTCGGCTTACTTTGACAGGTAAGCCGAACCTTTAACTGCAACGCCTGCCTGTATCTTGTCAATTGCCTGAACTACATCTTCTAAACGAAATCTTCTTGGCTAACTCTTTCAAGATTCTTGGATTCTTAGATTCTTTGCGACATAACTACATAGCTACAGAGCTACATAGCTACAGAGTAAAAACTAATAGCCGAAAAACTGAGCCCATTGGCACCACACATCTTGTAATCCTAAGCGATCGCCTTTACTAAACGAGACCTCATGTCCCGGTTTGGCTTGTGCTAAGCGCGGTAAATCGACTCTGGCGACACATCCAATCTTCGGATAGCCACCAATGGTCTGTCTGTCATTAAGCAACACGATAGGTTGCCCATCTTGGGGGATTTGAATCGCACCCAAGGCAATGCCTTCTGACAATAGCGAAATATAAGGTGAATCAACCGATTCACCACTCAGTCGATAACCCATGCGATTTGAATTTTGGTCAACGTGATATTGTGCGTTATACAAAGTCTCTTTTGCTGACTCGGAGAACAGCTCGCTTTGATAGCCTTCAATCACTCGCAGGTTCACTGGTAGGTTGTAATTAGGCGTGTATCGGAAAGTGACACTCAACGCTTTAAACGGGCGAGAGAGTTTGTGTTGGGTAAACGCAATTTGTTGCCCTTGTTGACATGGCTCTCCATCTTGCGTTAATCCACCAATCTTTTCACGAGTCACCGTAGAACAGCTATCAAGAGTTGATGGGACATCGAAGCCACCCTTAACGGCTAAATACGCCCTTAGACCATTTTTAGGTAAACCAAATGAGAGAACTTGCCCTGCGAAAGCTTGAAAAGTACGCCAGTTCGACTGTGGTTTGCCATCGAGCTTCGCTTGTAAATCGCCACCACATAACGCCATTTCGCAATCAAAATCGATTCGTAACGCACATTGCCCAAGCGTGATTTCCAACGCCGCTTGGTTGACTGGGTTTCCGAGCAGGTGATTGGCCCAGCTATACGAGTAATCATCAACAGGGCCACCTTGTGTTAATCCAAGATGAGCGACACCAAATCGTCCGAAGTCTTGAATCAAACTCAACGGGCCAGGTTTAATCACTGTTAGTGTTGGTTTAGCTATTGTATTAACCATGAGCAACATCTCCACTAATCTCCATAAGCCTAAGCTCTACAAATTCTTGTTTTGAAATCGCGATGAAACGGACCGTATCACCAACATTAAGCAGAGACAGCGGCGTTTGCGTGGTATCAGCGTTCTTCAATTGGCTGTGATCAAATAGTGCGAGCGGGCAATTGCCAATAATATTCCAACCGCCCGGTGAGTCCGAAGGATACACCGCCGTTTTCGTATCCGCGATGGCGATACTGCCTTTCGGCACACTTAAGCGTGGGGTTGAATGACGAGGCAAAGCAAGTTCATTGACCACATCAGACATAAACGCAAAGCCAGGCGTAAACCCAATGGCACTGACGCTGTATGTTTGTGAGGTGTGATGTTGAATGATCTCATCCAGCGAGATGCCTTTGTCTTGATATCGGTCTAAATCGAGTGCTGTTTCTGGTGAGTAATAAGAGGGAAGCTCGATAGTGTTACGCGTGTTACTAACACTAGAGAAGGACGAAATAGCATGACTCAACAAAGAGTGGAGTTGTTCCATGAGCTGATGTTCTGATATTCGATAAGGTAAGTAGTCAACCAGAATGGTGTGGTAAGCCGGTGTCACATTCATCAATATAGATGCTAAGTGTTGACGAATAGCATCGGAAAAATGAGCCATGTACTGCGCATATTCGGCGCTAGATTGATTATTTGAAGGCGATAGCGTCAAGGTCACCAAAACGCTGCATTCCGCGACTGGCGCTATATTGAACTCAATTTGATTCGTCGTCATTTCGTTTCCATACGTTTGTTTGCTTATTTGGCGTGTCTCACTTCCGTGTCTAAACCAATACAAAGCGATTAGACCTTACGAGCAATTGGTTAGATGCTCGGTTAGGCGAGTGATAAGGTCATGTGCCATACCAATCACACGCTCCATACTAGTTAAAAGCGTTAAGGTCTTGTCTGATTTTTCTAATTAATGCGATGGATTGGGGGTTATCACCATGAACACAGATGGTATCAGCTTCAATCGGCAGTCTTTCACCTTCAATGGTCGTGACCGAACCGTAGTTAATGATTTGCATGACTTGGTTGTAGATGTCGTCTTGATTGACGTAAACCGAGCCTTTTTGAGTTCGCGGCGATAACTGCCCATTATTCAAGTATGCACGGTCGGCAAACGCTTCAAACAAGAGGGGTAAGTCATGATCGTCAGCAATGTCTAAATACTGCTGATTGTCTGACGAAGAGAGGATCATTAAGGGGATGTTAAATTCAGCGACGGCTTGGGCTACCGCATTAAACACATCAATGTTCGCCATCATATCGTTGTAAAGGGCGCCATGAGGTTTCACATAGCCAACAGATGCATGGTGATATCGGCAAAGGGCTTGTAGTGCACCGACTTGATAACAAACCAGTTCACTGATCTCGTCCATGGTATGAGGAATAGAACGGCGACCAAACCCAACCAAATCTTGATAACCAGGGTGAGCACCGATTTGAGTGTGATAGTGCTGCGCCAGTTTTATGGTTTTGGACATAACGTGCGGATCAGACGCGTGAAAGCCACAAGCGATGTTTGCCATATCGACCCATTCCATGACCGACTCATCATCGCCCATCTTCCAATTGCCGAAACTTTCTCCCATGTCGCAATTAAGCAAAATCTTCGTTGTCACGTGGTGCTAATCCTTTACGTTGAGGTAAGTAATGACGGTCTTATAAATGCCATAAATAAACAATGACCTGACTCAAACTTTCGACACCGAAAATTTACCAGTATGGCATTTCATATATAGTTGAACTATTGATTAAAGGATTAATATCTATCTGTATATTAGGTGAGCACATGATATCGCGCCAGGTTTGCTTAGGACTAGCATTAACGACACCTGTTTTTGTAGTTGCTCAAGAAAACTCTTTAGACCAACTCATGTCGATGAGCCTTGAAGAGTTGTCTATGTTAGATGTTGAAATGGAAACGGCTTCAAAGTGACACAAAAACTTACCGACATTCCCTCGTCGGTTTATGTACTTTCTAATGAGCGAATTCAACGCAGTGGGGCTAAAACCATTGCTGAAGTGCTGACGCTAGTACCCGGCCTCAAAGTGACCAAGTTTAACGAGACCTCGTGGTTTGTTTCGACGCGCGGCTTTCATGATGGGCTGTATAACAAAATGCTCGTGATGATGGATGGACGAAGCTTATTTAGCCCAGTGTATGGCGGCACGTATTGGAGCGATGTTGACTATATACTTGCCGATATCGAACGCATCGAAGTACTAAAAGGCCCCGGTGGAACGATTTGGGGAGGCAATGCGGTTAATGGTGTGGTGAATATCATTACTAAATCTGCCGGTCATGACTCCAATCTGTTGATTAATGGTAAAACTCTCGTTCGATAAAGGTGCCGATGACCTTATCGTGCATTTCTTCTGATCTCGAGAAACCGATAGTTTTTCGAACGAGTCTCTTTAAGCGA
>NZ_JACJFF010000240.1:0-2935 GCF_014164465.1 Vibrio sp. SG41-7
ACCTATTTAGAAAATCAGAGGGTAACTTGTCTGTACCAAGAAAGATGAACCAAGCCGCATGGAATAAAGATTACAGGGAAAAAGTTCTTTTTACATCAGATTAACAAAGTATATTCGCGCCCTTACTATCGTAACCACCTGAATACTGGAGCTTTAAATTAAGGCTAGCGTAAGCTGTGTTTGGGTTTGCAAGTTCCTTTGCTGCCTGTTCTGCTGCTTGATCGCTATTACCTTTCGAGATAGTGGTATTAGCGTTCGCAAAATTCGGCGTTAATAATAGTCCAGTTATTATCAGTGCAAGTGGTTTACAAGCCATGAGCCCTCTCTTCAATAGTGAAACAATAAGGTGTAACTGCTTATTGAGTATTTTAGAGATTACTGGGCAGTAAAATGGCCATTAAGTGACAGAGGTAGATTTCATGTAATTTGACTTCCCAATAACAGTCACAATTACACAACCGCCAACTCACAAATAGAACCATATTACACAGAGTTCATTGTATTTTTGCTTTTATTACATGAGCTTAGATAATATACATCGTCAAAATACTAATACAGGAGTATTCTTCAAAGGGCGTTTAATTGGAAGAAACGACTCTCAGAAACCATTAAAGACGTAACTCAATAACAACCAAACTTAGCTAGGTAAAACAAATGGAAACAAGTGTAATAGTCACTCTTACTATATTTTTCTTACCATTGATCCTATTGGTGATTTTACATTTAAGAAGTAAGAAAAAGCGTAAAGAGTTTGAAGAACAACTTTCGATAGCTAATCAAAAAATTAGCAACATAGAAAATGAAAAAGACACACTACTAAAAAAGTATGCCCCTGTAATTGATATGGAGTTACACGCTAACCGCCTGCTTGATGAAGCCACCGAAGAAGCTACTTCGATAAGGTTCCAAGCAGAAGGTGTTTTGTCTGAGACTGAAGAGCTGCGTAACGAAACACGTAAAAAGTTAAACGAAGCTAAAGAAAAAGCGGAAATTATCAAGAACGATGCACGCGAAGAATCTGCGAAAGTGCTTAGCTTCGCAGAAGCTCAAGCCAAAGAAATAGCAGGTAATGCTTACGAAGCAAGGGCCAAAGCTGATTCCTACGAAAAGGCGATTCGTGCGATGCGCAATACAATTGACGGCTATAAAGATGACTACATCATCCCAAATCAGTCTGTTCTTGATGACCTCGCAGAAGAGTACAGTTACAAAGAAGCAGGTGAAGAACTCAAAGTATCCCGTAAACGAGTAAAGGCAATGGTCAAAGAAGGTCATGCAGGGGCTTGTGATTATGTTGAAGCTCACCGTAAAACTTATGCAATTCATTTTGCCGTCGATGCTTTCAACGGAAAGGTCGATAGTGCTCTATCTAAAACAAAGCACGACAATTTTGGGAAAATCCAACAAGAAATTATTGATGCTTTTGCCTTAGTAAATCATAACGGTGCTCCATTCAGGAACGCTCGTATCAACCAAGAATACCTAGACGCACGTCTAACCGAGCTCAAATGGGCCGTTGCTGCATTTGAGCTAAGAAAGATCGAAAAAGAAGAACAAGCCGAAATTAAGGCTCAGATTCGCGAAGAAGAACGAGCTATCCGCGAAATGGAAAAGGCGCGTAAAGAAGCTGAAAAAGAAGAAAAGATGCTACAAAAAGCTCTAGAAAAAGCGCGATCTGAATTAGGCCAAGCAAGTGAAGAACAGAGAGCTGTATTTGAAGCACAACTTGCAGAATTAGAAAGCAAGCTACAAGAAGCTGAAGAAAAAGGTCAACGTGCGCTATCAATGGCTCAGCAAACTCGCCGAGGGCATGTTTACGTAATCAGCAACGTTGGTAGTTTTGGTGAAGAGGTGTTTAAGATTGGTATGACTCGTCGCTTAGAACCAATGGACAGAGTAAAAGAACTTGGTGATGCTTCTGTACCATTCTCATTTGATGTTCATGCAATGATTTATAGTGACGATGCTCCTTCTCTTGAGAAAGAGCTCCACAAGAAGTTCAACGAGCAGTCGGTTAACAAAATTAACCCAAGAAAAGAGTTCTTCAAGACCACAATAGCAGAGGTTAAACAAGCTGTTGAGCAACAAGGGTTACATGAAGTTCATTGGACTCTTAAGGCTGAAGCCGCTGAGTTCCGTGAGAGTTTAGCAATTGCGAAAGAACAGCAAGCAGTAGCATAAAGGTAGCATTTATTAACGGGTAAACGATGACCTACTTCTGCTACGTAAAATACAAAAAAGGCGACAGTAATAACTGTCGCCTTTCTAATATCTTGTTACTCAGTTAAAGCTTATTCCCAATCAAGAATTACTTTACCTGACATACCAGAACGCATCATGTCGAAGCCTTTCTGGAAGTCGTCCACTTTGTAGTGGTGAGTAATAATTGGTGTTAGATCTAGGCCTGACTGGATTAATGAAGCCATTATATCCAACGAGAATACAAGCATCTTAAAAACAATCATTTACAAAAAAATAACATTACTTATGGCGACAGAATGGCGACAGATTTTTCTCTTTAGATTGTTTTAAAATTTCTAAGCCGATAGGAAGTCATAGTTGCTGACTGTTTTTATTAATGCCTTGAACTCAGAGTCAGAAAGCCCTGGTAATCACCTATTTCTACTTTTGGCACGAATTAGAGATTGTAAACGTTAGCGTCAATGACCAGTCGAGCCAAATTTGTTTAACTAAAAAGATGAACTGCAATCGATCTTAGACCTTTCAAAAAACGCAGGCCCAGATCCCGAAAGCAATCGCTAATCCATGACACCTCGCTCTTTCCGTCTCTTAAAAAAGAGAGGCGCCTAATCTTAGATGAGCCTACACTGGGCTTAGATTTGCTGTACCGCGATACTTTTTATCGCCACCTACTAGAATGGTTCCACGACGGCGAACGCGCCATGATCATTGCAAGCCATGAGGTTTCAGAAAT
>NZ_JACJFF010000241.1:0-2858 GCF_014164465.1 Vibrio sp. SG41-7
GGATGGCTGAGTGGTCGAAAGCACCGGTCTTGAAAACCGGCAACCGTTAATAGCGGTTCTAGGGTTCAAATCCCTATCCCTCCACCACATTAAAGAAAGCCGCTGAGAAATCAGCGGCTTTTTTGCGTCTGACGTAAAGTGAATCGAATCTAAAGTTTAATATTCAACTATTCCCCAAAGACAGATTGTTTGGTTCATTCTGAACAGTTTAAAGCCCTGTTACGACTCTATAGCTGTTTGAATATCACTGGCTAGCTCAATTTGTATTCTCTCCGCACTCCAGTCATCGATACATACCTTAGACCAAACTTATTTGCACAGCGCGTTCATTCAATATGACTAGACTGGTGGTGCATGCCAATCGGGTACAGTTACTCGCTAGAGAGTCAGAATTCACTGCAGGCTCGAATCGTGTTTAGGCTTGTTTCAGGCACTCATCATAAATCCATAAAAATAAAAAAAATCCAGAGGCTTCATCTAAGTCTCTGGATTTCTAAATTTGGCTTGAGCGCTACTTTAATTAAGCGTTTTCTTGCTTAGTCTCTTGCTGCTCTGCTTGTTTCTTTTGTTCAGCTTCATTTGCTTTTTCTTCGTGGTTTGAACCACCACATCCGCCACAACAGCTCATAATCATACTCTCTTTGATTGTGTTTAAGTCATTCACTGCAGACATAATATTAAAGATGCATTTTAAATGCAACTTTAAAGTCATCAATATTGAACATTCGCAACTTGTAGTAATTTAAGCTTTTGGTTTTATTAAAATTGGTAAGTACAACACAACGAAACAACTGTATGCAGCGACCCACAGAGCGCTGGATAAGGTGATGATAGAGACAATATTATTGGTAAAGTATCCACCAAACACTCGAACAATAAAGGCAAAAACAATGGCGATTAACGCCGCAGTCATTATTTTACCAATCGCAATAGTTCGGCCTGTATGCCCTAAAGACACACGTGAGATCATTGATAAGATCATCACTCCCATTCCACCAACGGTTAATGCATGAATCGCTTGTGATTGTGTGACCAATGACGAAATGATCGAAACGCCATACAAGACCAACCCTAACGAAATGGCCCAGTAGCTTAAGTGTAGAGACCACACAAGAGGAGTCTTAAAAGCAACCCATATTTTCCACCTTACCGCCCTAACCGTATTTGCCAAGCCACTGACAATAAACACGAAAGCAACGAGACTTTGTGGAACTGTAAGTATCTGAAAGCTCAACACAACGGCGAAAATCGTGCTCACGATGCTCAGCTTTTCAAGCCATGGTAATGCAGGGGGTCGTGGTGTCTGTGTGCCATTAGCGGTAAACATAGGAAAAACTCGCCCACCCATAATGCACATGACTAGGGTCACCAACAGCACCATGCTTGTGCTAGCTTGTGAAATTAAGAGTGGCTGCTGAAATAAAACGCCATAGTGCATTGCGGCATTGGCAAAAGTCATTAGCAATAAAATGGGGACGAACAACAGGTTTCGCCAAAGCTTCACACTGACAATATTGTGAGCAAGATAAATTACAGCGATAGGTAAAAACAGTAAATCGAGTCCAGCTACCAGCCAAGGGCTTAGAACTTCAGGCAGGAACATGGCTATTCTTGCACACAACCAGATAGCCAGAAGTATCATTAACCCGCGTCCGTTAATGCTGCGAACACCCGTCCAATTTTGTACGGCCGTCAGTAAAAAACCGACCACGACAGTGGCTGCAAAGCCAAACAACATTTCATGAATGTGCCACCACATTGCACCACCATAAACATTCAGAGTTGCGCTGCCATTCCAAAACGCGGCCCACCCGACTAACGCTGCAATACTAAAAAGTGATGCAAACAAAAAAAATGGTCGAAACGCGAGTTCGAAAAATGCCGTCATTGAAACGCCATTGTTGGGGTTTTGATTTAAATCTTTCATCATCGTAAACCTAGTGAGTAAACAAAACTTGCTTACTTTTAAATAACTTCAACCGCCAAAAGTTGCCCTAGCTTGTAGCTGTGCCCTTCACCGAGGAGATCTAGCAAGCTATAAGCGTCTAAGCTTTTGTAAAAACACTCTTGAGCTTCAGCAAAGATAGTTTTCAATTGGCAATTTGGTGTAATGACACAGCTATTATTCTCGCCAAAACATTCAACCAAGTTACGTTTGTCTTCTAACTCTCGAACTAACGTACCTATGTTGATCTGACTTGGATGGCAACTGAGTTTCAAACCACCATTTTTTCCTCTTGTGGCGATCAGATGTCCTTTGAGGTTGAGTTGCTGAACGATCTTCATTAAGTGGTTTTTAGAAATACCATAACTGTTAGCAATGTCGCCGATGGTGCTAAGAGATTGGTTGTTGATCGCTAAATAGATCAGCACTCGTAGGGAGTAATCAGTGTAACGTGTGATATGCATGGTCGATATTTCACCTTATAAGATGCATTCATTATGAATCTTATAAACAGCAAAGGCAAGTTAACCCTAATGAGGAATGGTGGCTACACACCAAGAAACTAGGGCTTCGGTCCTAATTACGTCCCTCACATCAGTTGTATTCGATCCTTTCTCCATTTTCCTTCCTCAAACGATACCTAATCCCTTAAGTCGAAACGATCAGGAACATTTTTCGATGTGTTTTCACTCTAACCATATAAAAATGCACAAACTTGTTCATAAAAAAAGCAGTCAGTTGATAAGGGTATTTACAAGCGAATCACACCCCTATATTATTCGCGGCACTGGAGGGATGGCTGAGTGGTCGAAAGCACCGGTCTTGAAAACCGGCAACCGTTAATAGCGGTTCTAGGGTTCAAATCCCTATCCCTCCACCACATTAAAGAAAGCCGCTGAGAAATCAGCGGCTT
>NZ_JACJFF010000242.1:0-2773 GCF_014164465.1 Vibrio sp. SG41-7
GTGTTTTGGGAAGCTCAGAGAGGCCGATACCGCCAAACCCTTATGTAGCAAGGGATTGAAGCTTCCCGTTTTAACAATATGGGAAGCAGCAGTATCAGCCGTTATCTGTGCTGGTGGATGTTGTTTGTTGAACGCGGTTCTAGATTGGTTTGTTGAAGTGATGGGTAAATAAAGGGATTAAGGGAGCCTTAGTCGTTACTGACTTCGATTTCGTCGTAGGCGTCCATGCCTACATAGGCGACAAAGTTGCTTTGCCACAATTTATACAACTCGTTCACAGAAGATTGGCGAATGTTCTGCCATCCTCCGTAACGAGAAAATGCCATGCCATTCCCGATATCAAAATCTAGATCTCTTTCTAATTCTGGGTAGGGACCTCCGCAATAACTAAAGTCAGTGATGTACAGGATCGAGAAGTGATTCTCATCTGTTTTGTTCAGCGCAATTTCAACGGGATGAAAACCACCATTTTCAGCACTGTAGGTTTTGTCTCGAAAGTTGATCGTTATGTGATTACCTTGCTTATCCCGATGCTGATCAAGCACTTGGCTTAGGCAGCGATGGAAAGCCTTTGATAAAGGCAAGCTGGTTGGGCTAACGTGTATTGAGGTTGATGTTTTAACAGGCATAGGGGCTCCTAGGCGCCTTCTTACTGCGCTTTGAAAGTAATGGATGATTGAAGGATTAATGTATTGATTGGGGAGTGTTAGATGGCGGTAGCTGCGAAGGAATCAAAACCACCATTGCGAAAAGCTTTTACCAACGAACGTTGCCATGATTGAAACAGATCAATGACTTCAGGTTGATTAAGATCGCACCGCTCAATATCTGGTTGATAAAACCACTGGTGATTGAAATTAAAGTAAAGCTCGACGTCTAACTCATTGCTTGTTTCGTTGGGAAAGGCAAAGCTAGTCATGGTTGCGACCTTCCATACCTCACTTGACGGCTCTCTGAATAAATGAATTTCAACAGGGTGAGGACCTGTTTTGTTAGGTCGATAGGCATTGTGACGAAAGTTGAGAGCGACACGTTCTACATGCTCTGGAATTGACGCCACACTCATTACAGTAGTGAGGTATCCCTGTAACTCAGGTAAAAGGGAAATACATTCGTAACGGGCAATAACACTGTTCATATCCAACTCCTTTCTGCAAAAGAGACGCAGTCTTCACCGACCACAATATGGTCAAGTACTCGAACATCAATCAGTGACAAGGCATCGATCAACCTGGTCGTAATGCGCCTATCAGCCTGCGATGGCTCAGGATCTCCACTAGGATGGTTATGAGCAAAGATCACAGCTCCAGCATTGGCATAGAGGGCAGCCTTTACTACTTCTCTTGGATAAACGCTCGCCGCATCAATAGTGCCAAAGAACAGCTCTTCAAAACGAATAAGCTGGTGCTGGTTATCGAGCAGCATCAGAGCAAATACTTCTCGCTCGTATGATCCGAGCTTGAGCTTTAAATACTCCTTTACATTATTCGGGTTAGTGAATGTCCCTTCGCGCTTGTACTTTTGTGCAAGGGCCTCAGCTGCCGTTTCAAGCAGCTCATTTAAGCTCGATGGCTGGTGGGTAGGGTAGTTGTGTCTTGGCATGGTATGCCTCCTTAAAGTGAGCGATGGTTCCTATTCACTTTGATGACATATATCTGAAAGGTTTTTGAATGAAGGGATTTGATCGGAAGTAAAACTGAGTGGCACATGCTGAGCTTTGATTGGACGTTCTGGGTAAAAATTTATTTGCGGACTCCTGTTATGACGAATAACAAGGAGAACACCCAATGAGATTTTTAAAACTAAAAGAAGTAATGCAAAAAACCGCCCTTAGCCGTTCAGCGATTTACCGCAAAATGAATGATAATAACTTTCCGCAATCAATCAATTTAGGTGATAGATCCGTCGCTTGGGTTGATAAGGAAGTGGATGAGTGGATGGAAGCGTGTTTGGGAGATCGTGGAGTTAGGGAGCGATAGCTCTCACCTAAATGATGAGTGTGAAGAGGATGTTGATGCTTTCTCTTCATGTTTTACGATGTGCTTAAACTAAGAATCGAACACTTTGTAACTTATTCTTGCCCGTGCGACGTGAGGTCGTATGAAGCGCTGTTCACCGCTTTATGAGTGGACCATCTGTATCACCAGATGAACCTATGGGCCTGAATAAAGCAGCGGCTCAGACAATGTAACGAAGAGCAATCTAAATTGCTCGGGATTCGAATCGTGAGAGGATGATCCTCCTGATAACCACACAAATCGGGTGAGTGCTAGGTAGTCAGTATGATGAACGTAAGTGAATCCATCTAAGGTGCGTTATATGACGAAGCAGAGGAAGTGGTTACGAGCCATATCGATGAAAACAGTGACGTAATTATGTCCACGCTTTGAAGCTGTTTCATCAAACCCAAAAGCTTGAAGAGATGAGAGGTCAAGTCGTGATAAAGCTTGTTCAACGTAATGTTCCACCACTCGCCAAAGCCGCTTATCCGTCACTTCCATAAACTTAGCGGCAGCGTTAACTGGCACTCTCTTACGAGTGTTAAGGCCACTTCTTCGAACAGTAAAGTAAAACCACTACCCGCTCTTGCCCAAGGCACTTCGATGAGCTTGACCCCGTGAGTTTTGCAGTGAACTCTAGGTATCTTTGCTGTGATATAGCAATGGTGCTGAAAAAAGTTGAGATGACGCCATGTTTTCTCTTTGAAGTCATGTGCAGAGCAAGCGGCGCCACATTCTGGACACGAGTAAAGTACTCCACGTTCAGCCCCCAC
>NZ_JACJFF010000243.1:0-2699 GCF_014164465.1 Vibrio sp. SG41-7
CAAGGAAGCCATAGACCAATTTTTTACTGTAACTCTTCCAGAGATTGCAGGTTCGTTGACGTCTCGAATCAATGACAATTTTCAGGTGTTTAAGCCTGCATCTTCAAGTTGATTGGGTATAGATAACAGTTGATAGCAAACTCAAACTACTTAAATTCCACTAGATATAAGCCAAGTTGACGCTTTCAAAATCCGTTGCCTTCGGGCGTGGCGGTTCAAGTCCGCCTACCGGTACCATATTTAGATAAAGCCCTGATCAGAAATGGTCGGGGCTTTGTTGTATCTGGAGAGCAGAAAAGCTGACCTTTGTTTTAACGGAAGAAGCGCTTTTTCAATCAGTCGGATCTTTATGTTTCATCCCGAAATTTCACTGTTTCCTTTCGTAGTTCAACTTCTTGGTAAATTAATCACCTTAAATCAGAATGTTACCTATCATTCTCTCTTCTATTGTCTATGTTTAAAGAAATAGCAGAGGAGAGAGATATGCTGACAGTAACCTCTTATTTGTTTTTTGATGGCCGTTGTAATGAAGCGTTGGATTTTTATCATAAATGTTTTGGCGGTGTAGTTTTATCGAAACAACTTTTTAGTGATGCGCCACAAGTAATAGAGGGAGCTCAACCTGATTGGATTATGCATGCAGAGTTTGAAGCGTTTGGTATGAAGCTGATGATGTCTGATGGTGTTAAAGCGAAAGAGCTCGAAGGTAACAACCTTGCACTCTCGCTTGTTACTGAGGATACCGCGACTCAAGAGCAAATCTTTGAAAATCTGAAGCAAGGTGGGCGAATAATGACACCTTTAGCGGATACGTTTTGGGGAGCTCGGTTTGGCAAAGTGGAAGATAAGTTCGGCATACGTTGGATGGTGCACTGTGATTCTTTAAGCTGAACCTGTGAAATTGGATAGTGAAATTGCTGCTCGGTTTTATTAGAATTATAAATAGAGATTATTGATCAATATTATATATAAAAATGGGCAGCATAAAGATTACCGTAGATCGCATTCAGCCCGGTCTACATATACGACTCCCAGTAAAATGGAATGAACATCCATTTCTACTTAACAGCTTTAAAATCAAAGATGACGCTCAAGTACAAGTAATTCGACATCTTGGGATTAAGCACGTCTATATAAACCCGAACCAAAGCGATACATCACCTTTACCCGCTAACCATGTGATTGAACAAGACCTTGATACTGGTTTACAAGTAAGTCTTGAAGCGGAAAGAATGTGGAAAGACAAGCATGAGCGTATCGAAACTCTAAGCTCTTACCGTCGTAGGGTGAGTCATTGCGAGAAAGAGTTCGAACGTTCGCTTGCCCGAATGCGTTCTGTGATGACCAAAATTCGTAATCGCCCATTAGATGCGGTAGGGGAGGTTAAAGCTCTTGTTGATGATATTGTTGAAACGCTAGTGAGTGACGATAACGTAACCTTGCATCTCATGAATGCAAAAGCTGACTTTGAAGACATTTACTTTCATACATTAAATGTCTCTGTTGTTGCATTAATGATTGGTAAAGCAAAAGGCTACAATACGCAACAGTTGAAAGACCTTTCATTTGCAGCGTTGTTTCACGATATAGGTAAAATAAAGATACCCGTAGCGATACTAAGAAAGCAGGCAGCTTTGACTGTGCCAGAGGCGAATTATCTCAAACTTCATACTAAGTATGGGGTAGATATAGTCACGGCTATTGAGGGTTTTCCTGACAGTGCGAAGAGAGTTATTGGTCAGCATCACGAAATGAATGACGGCTCAGGTTATCCAGAAGGCTTAACTGAAGATGGTATAGATGAGTTTGCAAAAATAGTCGCGGTAGCAAATGCATTTGATAACCTTTGCCACAGTAAAGCGCAATCCCAGCAAAAGATCCCTTACTTAGCACTCTCTCATTTATATAAGAACTGCAAACACCTATATAGTCAGGATAACTTGAGTCTGTTGGTCAAGTTTATGGGAGTGTACCCACCGGGCACTGTCGTGCAGCTTTCAAATGAATCAATTGGAATAGTGATTTCAGTTAATGCCAAACACATGCTTTACCCGAATGTACTGATCTATGATCCTAGCGTGCCAAGAACCCAAGCTCCGATCATTGACCTCTTTACTAAAGAGATAAAAATTGTCAATGCAGTTCATCCAAGTAAGTTACCGGAACAAGTTAGAGAATATCTAAACCCTAGGGCTCGTTTATCTTACTTTTTTGATAATGGCGAGTAGTTATCCACAGGGTGTTGTGAGTAATTTGTTCGAAACTTGGGTTAAAAGTGGTATAAACAAGCCTTTGGTTGAAATGTCTTCGCTTAACCTCTTTTTTCAATAAAAAACGCATTTAATGCTTGCCAATAAGAGCTGCATCTCTATAATGCCGCCTCACTGACACGGCAGACGCCACAAGGCTTCAGCGCAGAATGTTGGTAAGGCAACTAGCTTAAAGCGTTTAATCGCTGCTACTTTTAAAAAGTAGAAATTAATTCCCAATAAGTGTTTGACACTGAGAATTAAAACGCTAGAATGGCCGTCCACTTCGAGAGGCTCCTTACTTAAAAGGAACGCTCAACAAGTGAAGCTCTTTAACAATTTAAACCTATCAATCTGTGTGGGCACTCGTTGATGAATATCAAAACGTCATTCTTAGGAATGGCAGTTACTTCGGTAACAAACTTGATTTCAATGAACTGAGTGACCAAT
>NZ_JACJFF010000244.1:0-2624 GCF_014164465.1 Vibrio sp. SG41-7
CGATAAATTCCGCAGTAGGATACATACACTCATCGAAACCTGCAAAAAACGCGGCTTATCGGCAATGTCAGTGTTGAGTGAGATCTTCACGGCTGTTGTGGCGAAGAGACCATACCCCAACGTCTTTGACTTATAAACCACACCGTTCTCTTCAAACATGGTAAGTCAAGCTAACTTGGTGAACACTTACGATTATCCGTCTCTTTCAAAACGATTCTCTCAACTCGGTTTTAAGACGCCAGCATTCAAATTTACGGATAAACCGGATGAGGGGTTAGCGGCCATCGCCATTGACTCTACGGGCCTCAAAGAGTTTGGTAAGGGAGAGTGGCACCAGGAAAAACACCGCATTAACGCGAAGCGGAGTTGGAAAAAGGCCCACTTTGGTGTGGGAGAGAATCATATTATCCATGCCGCAGCTCTGACAGAGAAGAGCACCATGGACTTTCAGGTTTTGGACGAGCTTTGTGAGCAAATTGACATTGAAGTTGAACATATTTCAGCGGATAAAATGTACGACACTGATACTGTTTATGAAACCTTATCGAACGCATTTCCAGAAGCGGATATCGTCACTCCTCCCAAAGATAATTTGTATGCTGATGAAGCTCACCATGGAAAAAGGATGAGCAATTTGGTGGCGTATTCGGCACTAGGGCCCATGCGATGGCAGAAAGAAAAACGGTATGGGAAGAGGAATGTGTCGGAAAACGCGATGCACCGTTACCAGTGCATCATTGGCCCCAAATTACACAGTCGAGAGTTTAATAACCAACAACAGGAAATGATGCTAGGCGCATCGATATTAAACCGATTTACGCCATTAAGCCACCCGACAGCTACCGGGTGGCTTAATGGCGTCAAAAGACAGTGTGCATTGAGTACTTCAACAAAGCCCCTTGAACCTTAAAACACATATGCAGCACCAGCCTCCGTTTTATCATCAACAGCCTCTCGATAAGCGCCAACAACCGTTGATTCACCATTCGTTGAAACACTAATTCCAAAAGCGGAAGTAGAGTCCGTTTGCAATGATTTCAAATAAGCTTGCTCTGACCAAGTCTCAGAAATGAAAGAGTATACATAGGCGGCTCCATAAGCGTCCGATGATTGATCAGCACTGGGCACCTGTGAAACACCGTTATCCGTACCATCCTCTCGATACGCCCCGACAACTAAAGTATTCCCATCACCACTCAAAGAGACACTATTACCAAAGCTATCATAACTCTCACCGTTAGAGGCCACTATCCGCCCGGGAGAAGACCAAACACCGCCACTTTCAGAGAACACATAGACAGCTCCAGCATCTGAACCATTACTATTCTCCCCGTCAGCTCCTACCGCCAAAGTTTTTCCACCCTCACTCAATGAAACATCTCTCCCAAAATAGGCATAAGACTCTGCATATGACCCCGCATCTAATCGTTGTGAAGTTGTATAATCAGAAGTAGAAAAAACATAAACCGCACCAGCGATTGAGCTTTCTCCATACGCCCCTACAGCCAAAGTACTGCCATCACCACTGAACGAAACGCTATAGCCAAAATAATTAGTTCCCCCTGGTTCAGAAGGCGAGAGAGACTGACTCTGAGTCCAAGCCCCTGCATTTTCAGAGAAAACATAGACAGCTCCAGAGTTTGACGCTGCTTTATCCTCTTTGTACGCGCCAACAGCTAACCATTTACCATCCTCAGTTAATGAGACACTCTGACCAAAATCAGCGTTATGCTCTTGATTTTCCGCCTCTAATCGTTGCTTGAAGGACCAATCACCAGAGCTTTCAGAAAACACATAGGCTGCACCATATCGACTGACGGAAGCACCTTCTTTATTCGATCCAACAGCCAAAACCTTACCATCCCCACTCAACGACAGACTGCTTCCAAAAAGCGCACCAGATTTAATCCTCGATGCCGTATTGGATGAGGGGTTATCATAAGAAGCATCCAAGCGCTGACTTAGCGACCAAACACCTTCCGTTTGAGAATAAATATAGACCGCACCAGAACTGACAACACTGTCACTATTCTCATATGGAGCTCCAACAGCTAACGTATCCCCATCAGAACTTAAAACAACAGTATGCCCAAACTTAGCATCTTTTTCAGGCGAAGAAGCTTTCAGAAACCCAATCATTGCGTTAAGTTCCGTATTATCGATGCTCACCTCATTTGACAGTTGTAATTGAGAGTCTTTGGAAGCAAGAATAAAGTATTCAGCTCCAGCGGCTTTATATAAATTACCTAATAGAATTGCTGTATTATCACCATCAACGACACTCGTTAAAATGTCGCAATTATTATCCTGAACGATATCCTTTTTACAGACAGTATAAGTGATCCCACTTTCTTCTGATGCAGACTCCCAAGTAAAGACAGCCGTTTTCGTCGCACCGGCGCTCGCTTCTATACTTAATAAATTAAAAGAGTCCAGTACATCAGCATTATCCCCCACACCGTCGCCGTCAGTATCTAACGTTTCAGTGGCATCCGATGGGAACGCGTCGGCATTATCCCCCACACCGTCGCCGTCAGTAGCTAACGTTTCAGTGGCATCCGATGGGAACGCGTCGGCATTATCCCCCGCACCGTCGCCGTCAGTATCTAACGTTTCAGTGGCAT
>NZ_JACJFF010000245.1:0-2602 GCF_014164465.1 Vibrio sp. SG41-7
GTTAAAGTCCAGTGGCGACTTTGATGGCTACTGGCAGTTTCATAAGCAGCAATCAAAGCAGCGTTGCTATACCTTCCAAGCAGCATGAGTGGATAATGGACCGTCGTCTGAAAGGAACTACACCCAAATCGATTGTATTCACCACGTCTTTGTGTAATAAAAGCTAAATCAGCCTCGTCCAAATGGAAATACCGCGCCAATTGAACATCATTCGGCTCCCCATTAAATTGCCCGTAACTATTTTTTTGTTCAGTGGTTAAAAAATCTACGGGCATAGCCAGAGCCTCTTATTGGTTACACAAACTCAAATCAGTGACGTATTGTTTTCCCATTTCCGGCATGTAGCCATGAGGAACTTTAATAAATATCTGGATGGAAATGCCGCAATGGTTCCATTTGCTGATGAAGAATACGGATTATGTAAACACTATGAGGTTGTGAGCGATAAAAAATAGCATGTTTATGGTGATCGTGGCGGCGAAGCCCTTCGGCAATTTCAGGGCACTCGTAACCCATCAAAGGTTGTTCTGCAAGCGTTAGCAAAACGTCATGCATACTTTCTGTATAAGCATCCGCTTGCTCTATGCCAAAGTTCAATAGGGTGTATTCAAAGATATGCTCAAAGTCTTCTGCGGCGAGGTTGGAAAGTTTATACATTGTGTCTCTGCTTTACTTTAGTCGCAATGTCATGAAGTGATAATGAGCTTTGACCACTCTGCTCTCCGGCTTCAATCGCCATTTTTAGAGCCGTGGTTTGTTTCTCTTGCCTTTCGAGTAGCCGCAATGCAGAACGAACCACTTCGCTTGTTGAGCCATAGCGACCAGTCGCTATGAGTTGGCCGACAAACTCATCTAGCTGAGACCCAATCGTAACACTAGTTGTGCGTGACATATTTCCACCTACGTGTGTGAATAATTAACACACCAATAATAGGTTAACTAAAATTCAAAATCAAATCATGATCTTCGTATGACAATAAAGTACACCTATAGATCACCTGCCCAAATTGACATGAAATACATATTTGTCATAACCTATTTGTCACACACGTTTAGATCATAACCTAAATGCCACCTTGGGGAACTTATGTACATCTTTGGATACTTAAGAGCATCAACCTGTGATCAGAACGCTAAGCGTGGTCAGAAAGCTTTGCAGGAGTTTGTACAGCAAAAGGGCTTCCGAATAGCGGGTTGGTATATTGAGAACGAATCGGGAGCTTCTTTACAAAGTCCAGAGCTTCTTCGATTACTTAATGATGCGGCAATTGGTGATGCAATCATTATTGAGCAAATTGATAGGCTTTCTCGTCTTGATGAAGAAAGTTGGTTTAAATTAAAGGAAATGCTGAACCAAAAGGATCTTAAGGTTATCAGCCTTGACTTACCGACCAGCCATATCGCTTTTGCACCACATATTACCGACGAGTTCACTCGCTCTATGATCAGAGCCATTAACGGGATGATGATGGATATGCTCGCAGCGATTGCAAGAAAAGATTACCAAGATCGTCGGCGTCGACAAGCTGAAGGGATCATGAAAGCCCAAGAAGAGGGAAAGTATTGTGGAAGGCAAGCTGACCTCCAGCTTCACGAAAAAATCTATCAGTTAAGAGTTATCAACGGGTTAAGTATCAGTGATACCGCAAAGTTGACGAATGTGTCCACTAGAACGGTGATTCGAGTGGCAAAGAAACTAAAAAGTGAACGCTTAGACGCCCAAGGTAAAGGATATTGATACGCTTTAAGCAAGCGCGAGAGCGCTTTTTTGTTTGCCCAGCAAAGCTGGCAAACCCGTCAGGTTGAAAGAAACCTGAATCACCCCGACTGAGGGGAAGATAATCCGAATCGCAAGGGCGTTGCTGGCCAACGCAGGGCTCCCGCATGAGTTACAACATTGTTAAAAAACCTTAAGTCCCAAACAAAACTCTCTCTCGGAACTCAGTATTTAACGCACATTTTAATTGGCGCCGTTTTAATGTCCCTTTCATCTCTACAAGCTTGATAAAGTTCATGCACATTTGACGTATACGAGAAAGGTTTTGCGCAGCATGCTTGTAGGTGATTCGGCTGTCATCTTCATTCATCACTGCGTCTAACCACCAGTGCATACTTTCAACACCCCAGTGACCACGGCATAATTTACCAAATTCTTCTGCTTTCATTTCCTTAGAAGAAATGAAGTATCGAACACCTAAACTACCTGAAGCCTCACCATTTTTCTGTTGATAAGTCGTTGCTATACATAAGCTTTTCAGACCTTTCCATTTAGAGGCGAAGTCTCCAAACTTATCGGTAAACGGAATAACTATATAGCTTCTAAGCACCTTACGACCACGTTTACCGATCTCTTCCTCTTCATAAGCATATTCAGAATAATCGCTTAAGTGCCCCAATGAAAAGTTATCTGTGAATACTTTATGAAGACTAGGTTGGTTGTCTTTCGTGAGCTTACGGCAGCATAGCTCAACTTAACCCGCCAGCTCTGGTTTACTAAGTGCTTATCCAACATAAGGAAGGCACCATGCAAAACCAGAAAAACCTGATTCAGGCCACTGCTGACTTTGAGCACTGGCGACAAACCCGCATTAATAAACATGCC
>NZ_JACJFF010000246.1:0-2564 GCF_014164465.1 Vibrio sp. SG41-7
ACGATCACTCAGTTTACTTATGACGGTCAGCTAAGAACGCTTGATCAAAATGACACTGGCGAACAGCAGTTCAGCTTCACAGAAGGCGAGTTGTTTATCACCCTTGAAGGTGAAGTGCGCTTTGAGCCAAACCGCGACCTAGACCACACCGCGAGTGAAGATATTGTGAAGTCGATTGTGGTCACTTCAAGTGATTTCGATAACGACTCTCTGACTTCTACCGTAACGCTGACCATTACTGATGGTGATAACCCTACGATCGACGTCATTCCAAGCGTTACCCTTTCTGAAACTAATCTGAGTGATGGCTCTGCTCCAAGTGGCAGCGCGGTAAGCTCGACTCAAACCATTACTTTCACTAATCAAAGTGATGATGTGGTTCGTTTCCGTATTGAGTCAACGGAGTTCAATACTAACGATGATCTTAAATCGAACGGTTTAGCTGTTGAGTTACGTGAAGACCCGGCAGGGTCGGGTGACTACATTGGTTTTACGACCAGTGCGACGAATGTCGAAACCACGGTATTTACGCTTAGCTTCTCTAGCACTACATTAGGTGAATATACTTTTACTCTGCTTGAGGCTTTGGATCATCAAGATGCCCGAGGCAACAACGATCTCAGTTTTGAACTGCCTGTTTATGCGGTAGACAGTGATGGTGATGATTCACTGATGTCACCGTTAAGTGTGACCATCGGCGATGATGTTCAAATCATGCAAGATAGTACGTTAGATATCGTCGAGCCAACCGTCGCAGATTTGGCCGCTGGCACAGTGACAACTAACACCATTGATGTGATGCCAAATCAAAGTGCCGATGGCGCAACGGTGACGCAATTCACTTATGATGGCCAGCTTCGAACACTTGACCAAAATGACAATGGTGAGCAGCAATTTAGCTTCACAGAAGGTGAACTGTTCATCACGCTTCAAGGTGATGTGCGCTTTGAGCCTAATCGTAATCTAGACCACACACTCAGCGAAGACATCGTGAAATCAATCGTGGTGACATCTAGCGATTCCGATAACGATGTGTTGACCTCAACCGTCACTCTGACCATTACCGATGGTGATATCCCAACCATTGATAATGTTCCAACTGTGAACTTGTCGGAAAAAAATCTGAGTGATGGCTCTGCACCAAGTGGCAGCGCGGTGAGCTCAACTCAAACAATTACTTACACCACTCAAAGTGATGATGTGACAAGCTTCCGTATTGAACCAACGGAGTTCAATGTTGGTGGCGCTTTGACATCAAATGGATTGGCCGTCGAACTGAAAGCTGACCCAACCACACCGGGTGGTTACATCGGTTTTGTTACGGATGGCTCGAACGTTGAAACCAACGTGTTCACGATTAGCTTCTCAGATACTAATTTAGGTCAATACACCTTCACTTTACTGGAAGCATTAGACCATGCGGATGGCCTTGCAAATAACGATCTGAGCTTTGATCTGCCAGTCTACGCCGTCGACAGTGATGGCGATGATTCATTGGTTTCTCAACTTAACGTAACCATTGGTGACGATGTTCAAATCATGCAAGGTGGTACGTTAGATATCACTGAGCCAAATCTTGCAGATGGCACAATCACAAGCAACACCATCGATGTGATGCCAGAGCAAAGCGCTGACGGCGCGACGATCACTCAGTTTACTTATGACGGGCAAGTTCGAACACTTGATCAATCTGACAACGGTGAGCAGCAATTTAGCTTCACTGAAGGCGAGTTGTTCATCACTCTTCAAGGTGACGTGCGCTTCGAACCAAACCGTAATCTAGACCACACGCTTAGCGAAGACATCGTAAAGTCGATTGTGGTGACTTCAAGCGATTTAGATAACGATGTGGTGACGTCAACGGTCACTCTGACTATTACTGATGGTGACATCCCAACGATTGATGCAGTGCCAAGCGTTACTCTGTCTGAAATAAATCTTGCTGATGGCTCTGCGCCAAGCGGCAGTGCAGTCAGTCAAACTGAGACGATTACCTTCACCAATCAAAGTGATGATGTGGCGAGTTTCCGTATTGAACCTACTGAATTCAATGTCGGCGGTGCACTGAAATCGAACGGTTTTGCGGTTGAGATAAAAGAAGACTCTGCTAATCCGGGTACTTACATCGGCTTTATTACCAATGGTTCGGGCACTGAAGTTCCAGTGTTCACGATTGCTTTCTCTACGAGTACGTTGGGTGAATACACCTTTACTCTGCTTGAAGAGTTAGACCATGCGGATGGTTTAGATAAGAACGATCTGAGTTTTGATCTGCCTGTTTATGCGGTTGATACGGACGGCGACGATTCACTGGTGTCTCAGCTGAATGTGACCATCGGTGATGATGTTCAAATCATGCAAGATGGTACGTTAGATATTATCGAGCCAAATCTTGCAGACGGCACAATCACAACCAACACCATTGATGTGATGCCAAACCAAAGTGCTGATGGTGCGACGATCACTCAGTTTACTTATGACGGTCAGCTAAGAACGCTTGATCAAAATGACACTGGCGAACAGCAGTTCAGCTTCACAGAAGGCGAGTTGTTTATCACCCTTGA
>NZ_JACJFF010000247.1:0-2535 GCF_014164465.1 Vibrio sp. SG41-7
CATAATACGCACTAAGACTAGTTTGCTTTTGAGGGGCTTTCTGGGCTCATACAGAGATTCTGAACGTTGTTACTGACAAGGTTTTACGTGCATGTTCCATTGCTTGCTGGTCTGTCTCATATGGCCCATAGATTTTTACGTTGTGGTTTTCATCTTTATCAACGCTTGTCACTGACATGAACCAGTCACCAACCAAGAATATCTCATCAGCAAGTTCATTCACTTCTTGGAAGTTTAAGCCAACAACATTCGACACCATACATTGAACTTGGTCTGTGTCATCTCGATAACCGAGCATCTGTACATAGTTATTGTTGGATTCACTCATGAGCAGCATTTCTTTTAGTAACTCTAAGCTGTCGAAGACTTTTTTGTACTGACGCTTGGCAACTACATCATTGGCATCATCAACGGCTTTATCTACATCGTTGTGTAACCAGTTAATGACTTCTTGGAGTTCATCAGATTTCATGACTTGATCTTCCATTATTTCATCGACCTCACGAGCTTAATGCCGAAGCGTTTTAATTCCAGTCCACCGAAGTTATTCACGGTAAAGCTTGAGCTATCAAGTTCGTAGTTTCCTGATTTATATGCAGATTGGTCGTCTTGTAATGATAGCTTCATTTCGACTGGGAACTTACCACCTAGATATGCATATCCGATTTGTTCTCTTATCGTTCTAGCTTGTTTACCATCTTTGCCTGGTAATGTTCTTGTGATTGGTTGTTCGTGTTCTGGGAAGATTTCTACTTTCAACATATCTTTTCCTTAAGCTACGTAAGCTTTAAAAGGCAGCACGTTTGATTGTGCTACTTTCGGTAATTGATACCAAGATGGTATCTGTAGTGATTGAACTTCTATTTCTTCTGAACGCCTCAACGTTGGACACATTCTAGAGACATCGAACTGCTGACCGATGTCGATGCCGATTTTCTTCAACCTTGCCTTGTGTTCGTAATATTGCGAGCTGCTCAGTATTTCCCTCATATCCACACCGTTTTGCCATAGCGTAAAATAGTTCATGGTTGTATTGGCTTTCCTTTGTGTATCTACGGCGCCATTATTTAATAACTGTTGAGCTATGCTCTGGTGTTCATCATGGGATATTTCGATAGTGTTCATAGCTTCCTCGAAGTGCTTGAGGTGCGTTAGGTATTCGTCTTCACTTATTAGCCCGTAAAACTGTAAGTTATGTCTTTTCAATAGCTTTTGTCTAAGGCTGTACTCTAAACGAACAACACCTTTACTCGCACAGTAAGTCGTTAATTTATCTATGTATTCTTTACTTTCATTGCCATTTTTTGCATTCTTTTTTGAGTGACACTGTAACTCGATAGCTTTGGCATATAACTTTATAAGTAGCCATTCAGAACCTTCGCCCCAGTAGCAACTGTGTCCATCTGGATACAGCTTAGGTTTCATGGATCTTCCCAAGCTCATTGATGACATCCCACGTATAAAAGGTTGTTCACTGCCCTGTCCTACTGACAAGTTTTGCGTCCAGTCGATGCTTGTAATCTCTGCACCATTTCCTACGTAAGATGATGTTTTTCCGTCGGGTGTTTGTCTGTGTTTGAGGCGGGTATTTTTAGTAAATGGAGGTAAGTCATATTTGGCTAACACATGGTTATAAACTTCTACACACTCATCTAATGTTGTTAGTCCGAAGAGATTATCTTGTCTTTGCCAACGTGATGGATTCCCCTCAACTCTGACACGATAACCATCACATCTGATCGTGAGCTTAGTGCTATGAGAACCTTCTAAAATCTTCTGATCTACAGATGGTGGTAGCTTCTCTCCAGACTCCAGATCTATACGCTCAATAACATGACGACCGACAAGAGGTAATCCTCCTTCTCGGTGATCTTGTTGGATAAATAAGCGGTCAATGAAGTACAAGTAAAATCCTGTCAATAGCAACTAAGGTACATTTTTATATACCATAAAGGTTATTTTTGGTTACTGCAAGATTATGGTTTATAAAAGTGGGTGTATAGTTACATTAATATGTACCATTAAAGGAATTATGATGATTGGTTCTGTACTTAAAGAAGCTAGAGCGTTAAAAAACCTATCCCAACCAGAAGTGGCTCGTTTAGTCGGAGTGACTAAGCAGACTTACTTGAAGTGGGAAAATGACACGACTGAACCTAAAGCAACTCAGATAAGTAAGCTTGCTAAAGTGTTGGGTATTACTTCTGATGAGATTTGTAACGGTAAATTGGATAGTAAAATGGCACTCAACTCGTTCATCATAAACATGTCTAAAGTTGGAGCTGATTCTGGGATGGTTGCATTGAGAGTCTGGGAACAAGTTCCTGATCACCAATACTTTTTGAAGAGTTTATTAGACAGCGAAGATGTCGATTCTGAAGGTAATGAGGTTCTTAATATCTTATAGCGGATTCCGGTATTCCGGAGTTAGTTCGGGTGTAACAGGAACCCGAACCTGAGAGAGCCAGTTTTGCGCGCTACGCTTGCCTCCCAAAACCTGCCTCTCTCTCATCATGATTGGGGGGTTGGATAGTT
>NZ_JACJFF010000248.1:0-2504 GCF_014164465.1 Vibrio sp. SG41-7
CTTCAAGGAAGCCATAGACCAATTTTTTACTGTAACTCTTCCAGAGATTGCAGGTTCGTTGACGTCTCGAATCAATGACAATTTTCAGGTGTTTAAGCCTGCATCTTCAAGTTGATTGGGTATAAATATCTTTTATTCGTATTAGTACTGCAAAACCAAGTAAAATCTACAAAGAAAAATCGGCTAAACATCAATATGTTACTGGTAAAATCGAAAAAACATTATCTTTATCAATAATTCATGCGTTCATTCACAATATTTATTATTTTCCTTGCTACCTAATCGTTAAATTTATAAATTAAATCGAATGCTCACTTAGATCGGTAGTCTTACTCCAACTATGGATATCAATTACCCGAATATTGCTAAAACATCTTTATGCTTCGTTGTTTCCTTTTGTATATCAATGGCAATGCTCATTCCGGCTACGCCTTTTCATTACCAAACGTTGACTGAAGACTCATCCAAACAACTAGAGCAAAAACTGAGGCACATTCAATCTCAATTCGATTACTTTTTGACTGAGGTTGAGCACGGGCAATCATGCGAGTCCGTGGTTACTCGGCTGAGACAAACGGTTTTTGATACCGACTGGATTAAAGAAGCGGCGTTGTTTAATAAAAATGACCAATTTTATTGTTCAACAACAGAAGGTGACGTCTCATTCCGTCTCTTTAAATCCATCAGAGAGCGCTTGAATTCCGATCCAAACATGACCACGTTGTCTTATACCAATGCTGCGATCACTAAAGTCAATTCCATCATGCTCATTTCTTCTAACGAAGATAATGCGGGAATTAGCTTAATGATCCCTCCTCATTTCCTGTACGACATAGTAAATCGAAATCTATCCAATTTTGGTATCGAATCAAAAGTAAAAGTAATTGATAAAAACATATCCTTACCAAACGAAGGGACATATTTACAGAAAGTAGTCATTGTTTCTGATAAATACCCACTAACCGTTACCTCATATATTGGGTATCAGTATTACTTTAATTACCTCTTACGTTACTCTTGGTTCGGTTTCCTATTTGCAGGAATCGCGACAATTATCGCCGTGTCTATCAGGCACAATAAACAAAACCACAGAAGCTTAGAGTATTCATTATCTGATGCATTAAGAAACGATCACTTGCATGTCCACTTGCAGCCTATCGTTAACCATAATACTCATGAAATAGTCGGTTGCGAGTCTCTGTTGAGGTAGCATGACCCAATCGAAGGTAACGTATCTCCCGCAATATTCATCCCTCTTGCAGAAAGCTTAGGGTTAATAGAAGACCTCACGTACTTCGTGTTACGTGAAGTATTAGTCATGATCAACAGCAACCAACACCTGTTTCAATCAAGGTATGTCAGCGTCAACATAAGCCGGAATGTGCTATCAAATAGCAACTTCGCAAGCAAGGTGAGTCATATATACAAGAAGAACCCTGAGATTCTCAAACAGGTGGTTTTTGAAGTAACCGAAGATGGTGAATGTTCTGATGCCGACATGGTCAAAATCAGAGGCAACCTAACCAAACTATCGAATATGGGCGTAAGAGTCGCGATTGATGATTTTGGTACGGGCTATGCGGGCTTAGACTTTGTGAGACAGTTCCCGTTTAGCATTCTCAAAATCGATCGCGTGTTTGTGAAAAACATTTCAGACGAATCAAGCCTTGGTATCCCTTTGCTGGAGTCCATGCTTCAGTTGTCCCGCACCTTAGGTATGCAAGTGATCGTCGAAGGGGTTGAGTACGAATCCCAAGTGAACATCTTGTCTAAACTGGGCGTCGACTATATCCAAGGCTTCTATTTTTATAAACCGATGCCGATAAACCTGACTATCAGCTTACTCAGGCAGCAGCATTTTGAGTCCGATAACATTGAAGAATCATCCTTTTCAACACCAAAATGTGAGCAGCTTTAAACAGGTTCGATGGGATAAGCGCTGAAGATACTGTTCAGAATGATGCTTAGCACAACGCGTCACTTTAGCTTACGGCACGTTTCCCCACTCTTACTCCCAGGCAGGCTTTTACCATATTTGTGACTTAAATTATCGACGCGTGTTTTGGTTGGTTTTATGACTACTCGTAATCGCTAGCATGCTATCAGCGTGATTTTTGTTCCAATCAATCTTTTCATTAATTTCTTTTTTATCAATAAAGACCCAGTGAGACATACACTCTACACACAATACCAAACACATCACAACGCAGCATGTAACATATGCAACAAGCAACTAATTCGTGACCATCAACAACATAATACCGTAGCATGTGCGTGATTAAATTAACCTAGGAATCAATCACATGGAAAATACTGAAGTAATTAATACGGGGCTCTCAGAGAAGGACAAAAATGCAAAAACTCATGCCATCATCGCGTAAAGGGCGCGAATATACTTTGTTAATCTGATGTAAAAAGAACTTTTTCCCTGTAATCTTTATTCCATGCGGCTTGGTTCATCTTTCTTGGTACAGACAAGTTACCCTCTGATTTTCTAAATAGGT
>NZ_JACJFF010000249.1:0-2443 GCF_014164465.1 Vibrio sp. SG41-7
TAGTTCTATTCGGTGGCTGTTGTGTATCAGTCGATCCAATAATGCGTCGGCTACGGTGGCGTTTCCTATCATGGCGTACCACTCCTTCACGGGTAATTGGCTTATCATGATCGTGCTGCTTATTTGATACCGATCCTCTAAGAGTTCCAACAAGTGCCCAGCATGATCTGGGCTGAGTTTTTCCATTCCCCAGTCATCAAGGATCAGCAGATCTTTTTTCGCGAGAGCTTGAAGTTGTTTCTGGTAAGTTCCATCAAGTCGGCCCGAGCTCAAGTCATCCAGTAAGCGACTCAGTCGGTGGTAGCGAACGCTATGCAGTTGTTCACACGCCTGAGATCCCAGAGCGCAGGCAACATAAGTTTTGCCTGCCCCTGTTGGTCCAGTGATCAGAACGTTTTGTTTTTTGTGTAAATAACCACCGGTGAGCAGCTCACTCATTTGGGTTCGTTTTAATCCTCGGCCTTCTTTGTAGGTGATCTGGCTCGGTTGGGCTTCGATTCGAAGCTTGGCTTGCCGTTTTAGGCGTTGGATCTTCGCGTGGTTTCGGCCCAGTATTTCGCTTTCAAGCAGTAAACTGAGACGCTCTTCGAAGCCTAACTCTGCGTAAGTAGAGAGTTGCTCTTGTTGCTGCTCCAGCGCGTTTATAGCATGTCCAAGACGCAGTGATCTTAGTTGGTCATTGATTGGATTCATTATGCTCTCCTAGTGATAACTATTGGGGCCGCGTACATTGCTGTGCTGGATATCTGGCGTGATCTCTGGGGATGAAGAGAGTCGGCCTTCTCGATGGTTTACAAGTAAGTTTTTAATGAATCGTAGATAAGGCTTATTGACGAGTAGCGCGTCTTTGCACGCCTGCTCAAGACGCGAGTCGCCGTATTTTTTAGTTAAGTTGAGCAGCCCAAGTGTGCTGCGATTGGATTGAGCAGGGTGCGATTTCGACGACAGTAAGAGGTCCACTACCTGCTGCGTGGCAGGCCCGATCCTTTCTCCCCAGCTCAGTAGCCTTGCAGGCGACCATTTTTGATGCTGATGATTGCTAGGCATATGTTCTGCGTACGTGCTGAGTCCGCGTTCTTTTTGGCTGGCGGGATGCTGGGCGACGAGGTTACCTTGATGATAAACCTGTATCAGCTTTGAGCTGGCTTCAAGTTGCACATGTTGGCCCACGAGTTGATGCGGAACTGAGTAGTAATGCTTTTTGTATTCGATGTGGTAATCCGGTCCCACTTTCGCTCGCTTGAGCTCGGTGTAAAGATAGTGCTCCTTGGGAAGCGGGTTGAGCGCGGGTTTATCCAACGTGTCGAACAACTCTTTTCTGCTTGCGCCTATTTGTTTCATTTGTCGTTGATTAAGTGAGTTCATTAGGTCGCGGATCGAGAGGTTCAGCTCTTTGAAAGTATGGAAAGTACGGTGGCGAAGTCGCATCATGATCCAACGCTCTACGATGAGCACCGCGTTCTCCGCTTTTGCCTTATCTTTAGGCTTATAAGGTCGTGCAGGCATGACTGCAGTACGGTAGTGATAAGCGAGCTTGCGATAGCTGTCGTTGAGCTTTGGCTCGTAACGGTCGGTTTTGGTGACAGCGGATTTTAGGTTGTCAGGTACCAGTAGCGCAGGCACGCCGCCAAAGTGTTCGAAGGCGTTCGCATGCGCCTCTAGCCAGTGCTCTAGTCTTTGGCTTTCACTTGCTTCAACATAGGTATAGTTTGAGGCGCCAAAGGTTGCGACGAAGATCTGAGCTTTACGGATTTCGCCTGTTTCGGGATTCACCACTGGGATGGTGGGGCCGCAGTAGTCGATGAACAACTTGTCACCCGCCACGTGAATTTGGCGCATACTGCGCTTTTGTTTCTTTAGCCATCGTCGATAGTGCTCACAGTATTGGCTGTAACGATAGGCACGCTCTAGGTGCTCCGCGGCATACTCTTCCCACAGCAGTTGTTTCGTCATACCTGGTCGCTTTAGCTCAATAAAACACTGACTGAAGTTAGGCATGACCTTTGTATCACTCGTGGTTTTATCACGGTATAGCGCGTGTGTAAGCTCGGTATCGGAGTAATTTTCAGGAAGTGGCCAACTTAGGTTGTTGTGTTTAAAGCGCAGCAGTATTTCAGAGACGGTCGAGCGACTGACTTTGGCGCAAGTAGCGATTTTTCTCGTCGACAAGTTGCACTCATATTTGAGGCGCAATACCTCTTTAATGTTTGTCATAGATGTTCTCTTTTTAGGCATTGTCACTTCCTTGCTACGTTAGATTATCTAACAAGGATAGTGAGCTATTGATTTAAAAGAGAAAAGAAAGGTATTCCGCTAAACCGGACAGTGATTCCGGAGTTCGTGGAAATTTGGCTGGTTTATCCCGGAAATGGTGTCCGGATTAAAACGGAATGAATGTCCGGATAATCCCGGAATCGGTGGTCGGATTGCTCCGGAATATGCA
>NZ_JACJFF010000024.1:0-55276 GCF_014164465.1 Vibrio sp. SG41-7
CGTTATAGTTTTCATATGGACCTACCCTCAGTTAGATGATTGTGTTTAATATTCATCTTGGCGCATTGCGACGCCGTTTAGAAGGGTGGGTCCATTTCATTATTCCCTACAGTGAGGAACGAACGTGATAGGGAATCTCTTGGATGCCGTAAAAGAAAGATTCCAGATATCTCGTCCCTCAATTCTGGAATGACGATTCGATAAATAAATATGGAACACGCTCTTCGTATCTCGCATCTCGTTTACCCGTATCTACTCCAACACCACATAAAACAAAAGCCCCGAGCAGCTAGGCTACTCGGGGCTTTCTTACTTATTCTAAAACGTATTGCTTGATAGCTAGAAGCTAGTCAGCTGGCAATTAAGCCTTAGCTGGACGTGCTGCACGCTTACGGTCGTTTTCAGTAAGAAGCTTCTTACGGATACGTACGTTTAGTGGCGTTACTTCTACTAGTTCATCTTCATCGATAAACTCAAGAGCTTGCTCTAGAGTGTGCTTGATCGGTGGAGAAAGAACTTGTGCTTCATCAGTACCAGATGCACGAACGTTCGTTAGTTGCTTACCTTTCAGACAGTTTACTGTCAGGTCGTTTGAACGGTTGTGAATACCGATTACTTGACCTTCATAAACTTCATCAGCGTGCTCTGTGAATAGACGACCACGAGCTTGAAGGAAGAACAATGCGTAAGTCAATGCTTTACCCGTTGCGTTCGAAATTAGAACACCGTTGTTACGCTGACCAATGATACCGCCTTTGTAAGGACCGTAGTGATCGAACGAGTGGTAGATAAGACCAGAACCAGACGTCATTGTAAGGAATTCAGTTTGGAAACCGATAAGACCACGAGAAGGCATCATGAAGTCCATGCGAACACGGCCTTTACCATCTGGTGCCATATCTGTTAGCTCACCCTTACGTAGACCGATGCTTTCCATGATCGCACCTTGGTGCTCTTCAACTACATCGATAGTAACCGTTTCGAACGGTTCCATTTTCTGACCATCTTCTTCTTTGATGATTACTTCTGGACGAGATACTGCTAGCTCGAAACCTTCACGACGCATGTTTTCGATCAGGATAGAAAGGTGAAGCTCACCACGGCCTGATACGCGGAAACGGTCTGGACTTTCAGTTTCTTCAACACGTAGTGCAACGTTATGAACCAATTCTTTTTCAAGACGCTCAAGGATGTTACGTGAAGTTACAAACTTACCTTCTTTACCCGCGAACGGAGAAGTGTTTACTTGGAAAGTCATTGTTACTGTTGGTTCATCAACAGACAGTGGTTCCATTGCTTCAACATTGTTTACGTCACAGATAGTGTCTGAAATTTTCAGTTCACCAAGACCTGTGATTGCAATGATGTCGCCAGCGTTAGCTTGTTCTACTTCGTGACGCTCAAGACCTAGGTAACCAAGTACAGTACCTACTTTACCGTTACGTTTTTTGCCTTCAGCATTCACGATAGTTACTTGTTGGTTTGGCTTAACAGAACCACGAGTAACACGAGCAACACCGATAACACCTACGTAAGAGCTGTAATCAAGTTGCGAAACTTGCATTTGTAGTGGACCTTCAAGGTCAACTGCAGGTGCTTCTACTGTATCAACAACAGCTTGGAACAATGGTTCCATGTCTGTGCCAACTTCGCCTTCTTCCATTGTTGCCCAACCGTTTAGAGCTGAAGCGTAAACAACAGTAAAGTCTAGTTGCTCATCAGTCGCGCCTAGGTTGTCGAACAAGTCAAATACTTGGTCCATAACCCAATCAGGACGAGCACCAGGACGGTCAATCTTGTTGATAACAACGATTGGCTTAAGGCCGTGTGCGAAAGCTTTTTGCGTTACGAAACGAGTTTGAGGCATTGGGCCATCAACTGCATCAACGATCAGAAGAACTGAATCAACCATAGACATGATACGTTCAACTTCACCACCGAAGTCCGCGTGTCCAGGGGTATCTACGATGTTGATACGGTAATCATTCCAGTCAATTGCTGTGTTCTTAGCAAGGATTGTAATGCCACGCTCTTTTTCGATGTCATTCGAATCCATGACACGCTCTTCAGCTTCACCACGAGACTCAAGAGTGCCTGACTGTTGTAGTAGTTTATCAACCAAAGTCGTTTTACCGTGGTCAACGTGCGCGATGATCGCGATATTTCTTAACTTATCAATCTGTGGAGTAGACATGGATTCTCGATTCACTCATAAAAGGTAGCCGTCAATTATCTCAAAAGTTTGGATAATAACCGCTAGCTTGATTTAAAAAACGGTCAATAATATACCAGATTTTAGACAAAAACCCAGAAATATGTGATCTCAACCAAGGCTTTTTTCTTTATTAGCGATTCATATCCGCTTAACTTTGATTCAGTACAGTATCTAACAGCCTAATTCGTAGGATTCTAAAAAAGCATCAGCCGCAAGATAGACAGCCAAATCTCCGGCAAAATAACAAAAGTGGATTGACAACTTAGGCAATTCATTGCTGAATGGTGCTCGCTTATGTTTCATATTGGTGCACAGACAAGCACTTGCACCAACAAGGTGCACTAGGAGATCATTTTGGTGCAAAAACCAAAGTGAACGAAACAAGAAAACAAGTAAATCATTGAAATTAATGGAATAATTTTTTTGGCACGTTTTTGGCTATAGATAAATCAGCATCGATTAATGCACTTATAGACATTAATCAATGCTAGTTTCAACCGAATCGAGCTAATACCGAATTAATAACACTGGAGGTTATCCAAGATGTCAGTAGAAAATGTACTATCCCTGATCCAAGAGAACGAAGTTAAATTTATCGACTTACGTTTTACTGATACAAAAGGTAAAGAGCAGCACATCTCTATTCCTTCTCACCAAGTTGATGCAGACTTCTTCGAAGAAGGTAAAATGTTTGACGGCTCTTCAGTAGCTGGTTGGAAAGGCATTAACGAATCTGACATGGTAATGATGCCAGACGCAGCTTCAGCTGTACTGGACCCATTCACAGAAGATGCAACGCTAAACATCCGTTGTGACATCCTTGAGCCTGCAACAATGCAAGGCTACGACCGTGACCCACGCTCTATCGCTAAGCGTTCTGAAGAATACCTACGTTCTACGGGTATCGCAGACACAGTTCTAGTTGGTCCAGAGCCAGAATTCTTCCTATTTGATGACGTTAAGTTCTCAAACGACATGTCTGGTTCTTTCTTCAAGATTGATGACGTAGAAGCAGCTTGGAACACAGGTTCTGACATCGAAGGCGGCAACAAAGGTCACCGTCCTGGCGTTAAAGGCGGTTACTTCCCAGTAGCTCCTGTAGATTCATCTCAAGACATCCGTTCAGCAATGTGTCTAGTAATGGAAGAGATGGGCCTAGTAGTTGAAGCTCACCACCACGAAGTAGCAACTGCGGGTCAAAACGAAATCGCAACTCGCTTCAACACGCTAACAACAAAAGCGGATGAGACTCAAATCTACAAGTACGTTGTACACAACGTTGCTCACGCATTTGGTAAAACAGCGACATTCATGCCTAAGCCACTAGTTGGTGACAACGGTTCTGGTATGCACGTTCACCAATCTCTAGCAAAAGACGGCGTTAACCTGTTTGCTGGTGATAAGTACGGCGGCCTATCTGAAATGGCGCTTTACTACATCGGTGGTGTAATCAAGCACGCTCGTGCAATCAACGCATTTGCTAACCCGTCAACTAACTCGTACAAGCGTCTTGTACCTGGTTTTGAAGCTCCGGTAATGCTTGCTTACTCAGCACGTAACCGTTCTGCTTCTATCCGTATCCCAGTAGTACCAAGCCCGAAAGCACGTCGTATCGAGCTACGTTTTGGTGACCCAGCAGCGAACCCATACCTATGTTACTCAGCAATGCTGATGGCTGGCCTTGACGGTATCAAGAACAAGATCCACCCAGGCGAAGCTATGGATAAAGATCTATACGACCTTCCAGCAGAAGAAGCGGCTGAAATCCCAACCGTTGCTGAATCTCTAGAAGTAGCGCTTAAAGCACTAGACGACGATCGTGAGTTCCTAACAGCTGGCGGCGTATTCTCTGACGATTTCATTGATTCTTACATCACACTGAAATCTGACGACGTACAACGCGTGAACATGGCAACACACCCACTTGAGTTTGAACTGTACTACTCAGTTTAATCTCCTGTAGAGATAAGCCATTTCTTACTGCAACCTTGTAAGAATCGCTGACTAAATATTAGGCTCGCCTCGCAGGCGGGCCTTTTTTATATTCTCCCTCCCCCAGCTTCCTCGTACCATACCTTAGACAAAAGCCCTCAGAGGCTGCTGCTATAAATACAATAAAATCAATAACAAAACCAACGCCAAACGTGAAATCACCTAGCGGTGAAAAGAGGCTAAAGATATGAAAAATATACTGTTCCTGATCGGGTTAACAGTCGCGATCTCGTGCTCTGCTCAAACGGTGTATACCTGGGTGGATGAGGATGGTGTTCTCCACTTTAGTGATACCCCTACCGACCAAGATGCCAAATCTCTTCGCCTACCGGATGTGCAAGCATCAGCGCCGGCTCCTAAATTTGAAGCCTCGACGCCCGTTGATGCTGCAGCTTCATCTACAACTAAAACGGCAACGCCAGCTCAGGCTCAGGGGAAAACAGAAAGCACGAAACGTGAGGCACCAGCTCAACTAGCCCTCACCATGCTGACTCCCGTTCATGACCAAACCATCCGTAGCAACCGTGGCTTAATCCCTGTTCAAATAGAACTTAGCCGCAAACTTGGTATTGGAGAACAGTTGCAATTGATGCTCGATGGTCGTCGTTATGGCGCACCACAAACCCAACCGAATTGGGAACTGAAAGGTATCGATCGAGGTACTCACACCATTGCAATTCAAGCACATAGAAGCGGCAAGCTTATTGCATCTACTAGTCCAGTCACCGTGTATTTACATCGAGCGACGCTCAAGTAGGCCAATGTGTTAAAAGAGACTGAATTACCTCTACTTTTCACCTAATCGAAGCAGCTTTCAGCGACTCTAATGAATTATCTTTAGCTTCTGGTTGATATGCGCCATACTTGAACTTAGCTACGCACCAATTTGGTGCAATGAGAAAAACACCAGTTCAAGGACGAAATAGTGAATCGATCAGCCAAAAGCGACAGCATAGATACACATCATCTTTCCAGCGCCATTCTCGACAATATGGTGACCTCAACATTGATGCTCGATGAACAACTGTATGTCCGATACGCCAACCCGGCGGCTGAACAACTCTTTTCACAAAGCGCGCGACGCATCGTCGATCATCCACTGAGCCAACTTATTCAACATGCCTCACTGGATTTGGCGCTTCTGACGCAACCGCTACAAAGTGGCCAGAGCATTACCGACAGTGACGTTACCTTCGTTGTTGATAACCGCCCACTGATGCTTGAAGTCACGGTTAGCCCAATCTCTTGGCAACGTGAAACGCTTTTATTGGTAGAGATGCGCAAGATAGACCAGCAAAGACGCCTCAGCCAAGAGCTCAACCAACACGCACAACAACAAGCAGCTAAGCTGTTGGTGCGCGGGTTAGCACATGAGATTAAGAACCCACTCGGTGGCTTAAGAGGTGCGGCGCAGTTACTTGGTAAAATGCTTCCTGATCAGTCTCTTAATGAATATACGCAGATCATTATTGAGCAAGCCGACCGCCTAAGAGCGTTAGTCGATCGCCTGCTTGGCCCTCAGAAGCCGGGGACTAAGTCAGAAGAGAACCTACACCAGATACTTGAGAAAGTCAGGCAGCTCGTAGAACTCGAGTCGGGTTCAACGCTCGCCATCGAACGGGATTACGACCCGAGCTTACCGGACATTCTGATGGATTCAGCACAAGTTGAACAGGCGATGCTCAATATCGTGAGTAACGCGGCGCAGATTTTAAAGGCCCAAGAATCAGGGAAAATCACCATTCGCACCAGAACGGTGCATCAAGCCAATATTCATGGGCAGCGACACAAACTCGCAGCGCGCATTGAGATCAGCGATAACGGTCCGGGCATCCCCGATGATTTAAAAGACACGCTGTTTTACCCAATGGTCAGCGGACGAGAGGGTGGTACAGGGCTAGGACTATCGATTTCTCAAAACCTGATCGATCAGCACAATGGAAAAATTGATGTTGAGAGCTGGCCGGGTAACACCACATTCACGATTTACCTACCCATTTAGGTCAACAGAACCTCGCGATTGGACAGCGAGACGAAAGGCTTAACTCAGTAACACAAAGATTAAAGACATCATAAAAACAACAATGATTATCACAATAGATTTGGCTGCAAAGGAATTGAATTATGAGTAAGGGATACGTTTGGGTCGTCGATGACGACAGTTCTATACGCTGGGTCGTAGAAAAAACACTGTCATCTGCGGATATAAAGTGCGAAACATTTGCTGATGCTGAGAGCGTATTGCTTGCTCTTGAGCGCGAAACACCAGACGTTTTGGTGTCCGACATTCGCATGCCTGGCATTGACGGGATTGAGCTGTTACACCAAGTTCACCAGCGCTCTCCCGACCTGCCAGTGATCATTATGACCGCGCACTCAGACCTCGATGCGGCGGTGAATGCTTATCAAAAAGGCGCCTTTGAATATCTACCAAAGCCGTTCGATATTGATGAGACACTGACTCTAGTAGAACGAGCCATCGCACACAGCCAAGAGCAGAAACGCGAGCAAGCCAGCGAAGTAGCCGAAGACACCAACGCACCAGAAATCATCGGTGAAGCACCGGCAATGCAGGAAGTTTTCCGAGCTATTGGCCGTTTGTCTCGTTCATCCATTTCGGTTCTTATTAATGGTGAATCGGGGACTGGTAAAGAATTAGTCGCGCACGCGCTGCATCGCCACAGCCCAAGAGCTAAAAAGCCATTCATTGCGTTAAACATGGCGGCAATCCCTAAAGACTTGATCGAATCAGAGCTGTTTGGCCACGAGAAAGGCGCTTTTACTGGCGCTAACAGTGTTCGCCAAGGACGCTTTGAGCAAGCCAACGGCGGTACTCTGTTTCTTGATGAAATAGGCGATATGCCACTCGATATTCAGACTCGGCTACTGCGCGTGCTTTCTGATGGTCAATTTTATCGCGTCGGTGGGCATTCTGCGGTTAAGGTTGATGTTCGTATCGTTGCAGCAACCCACCAAGATCTTGAGCGCTTGGTGCATGATGGTGGTTTTCGTGAAGACCTTTTCCATCGACTGAACGTTATCCGAATCCATATTCCGGCACTGCGCGAACGTAAACAGGACATTGAAAAGCTGACTCACCACTTCCTAGCATCCGCCGCTGAAGAGCTTGGTGTAGAAGTGAAGACTCTGCACTCTGAGACCATCATGAAGCTCAATCAGCTAAATTGGCCGGGTAACGTACGTCAGCTTGAGAACATCTGTCGTTGGCTCACAGTCATGGCGAGCGGCAGTGAAATACTCCCTTCAGACTTGCCTCCAGAACTGTTGGAAGAAAAAGTGGTAACGACCTCAGGGACTGGAGACAACTGGCAACAACTGCTCGCTAATTGGGCAAAATGTGCGCTTGATTCAGGAGAAAAAGAGCTACTAACTTATGCGCTGCCAGAGTTTGAACGTATACTGCTAGAGGCTGCACTCAACCATACCAATGGTCATAAACAGGATGCAGCCAAGGTTTTAGGTTGGGGAAGAAACACCCTAACTCGTAAACTAAAAGAACTGTACTAGACCTTATATGACTCTCGATGCAGCTACTTTTTTAACCAAAAAAGGTCGCTTGGTTTGAATAGTGTCGGTACAATTAAAGTATGCCATCCACTAAATTTGTAGCTAAAGATGTCTTTGAAAACACAAATTACCTTGAGAACTGCTGTGGTTCTGCCATTCGTGATGATTTTTCTGTTCACTATGAGCGTAATGGTTTTCACTCAAAAGCAAAGCTACAAAGAGATGGTGAGTGATGTTAGTGCACGCCAACTAACATCACTTACTGACCATGTTCATCAAAGCCTGTCCAACTTTTTAGAAAAGCCATTTCACGCGAACCTCTCGCTCAGCCATAACATCGGCTACCACCACCTTTACCAAGCGGGAAACCTTAGCAAGGTCCAAGACTACATTCTTTATACGTTTTCAGACCATTTCACTGCTATCCCTCAACTCGATGTGATCGGCTTTGGTTCTGAACATGGTAACTATGTCGGTTTTCGTAAAGAAGCTAACAACGGCTATACCTTGATGGTACAAGACGAGCGTACTAGCGATCAGCTGGTCATTTACCGTGGCAGCAAGATCAGCGAAGACATTCGATCTGTGATTTCAGGTTACGACCCGAGAGTCCGCCCTTGGTACACACCCGTTGCGACGCAAAAAAAGGCTGTATGGTCGCCAATTTATGCCAATGCAGATGAACGCCAAGAGATCACCTTATCTGCCCTCGCTCCTATCTATGATGACAACGAATTCAAAGCCGTCGTCGTTAGCGACATTAAGATCAATACCTTCAATGCATTTCTCAAAGAACTCAAAGATAAAACGGATGCCTCTGTTTATATCATTGATAAGCAGCAACGCTTGGTCGCTCACTCGGGCGGAGGCAGCGTGGTCTCTTGGGGAACAGGGAAAACCAATAAGGGCCAACGCTTACTGGCATCAGAGAGTGCTAACCCGGTAATACGTGAAAGTGCGAGCTACGTAGACCAATTTCACCTAATCGATAATTTGGGCGTGCAGCGCTTTAGCTTTCGCCTAGACAACGAACGATACTTCAACCAGATCACCCCTTATGAAGATGAGCACGGTATCACTTGGTTTATTGGTATGTCGATCCCTGAAAGCAACCTACTCGGTGAACTACCTGAAAACCAAAGAAACAGTTGGTTGCTCGGGCTAGCGCTGAGTTGCATTGGTGTCATTGCTGGGTTAATTGCCTTTAATCGCGTAACCCAACCCATCACCTCAACAGCGGATGCGGCAAAGCGTCTTGCTAAAGGCGATTGGGACACAAGTATGCCAAAGACAGGGCATATCTATGAAACCAGCATGTTGGTGGAGTCATTCAATGAAATGGCCAACAACTTAAAGGCTTCCTTTCAAGCATTACAGTCTCAGCTTACCTATGACTCATTAACCAAACTATACAGCCGCGAAGGCTTTATCGACGCTGCCAAGAAAAGCCCAGCAAACGAAAAAGGCACACTTTATTTAGTGGGTATTGATCGCTTCCGAGACATCAATGACAGCCTTGGTCATTACAATGGTGACCAATTGCTTATCATTGCGGCCGCTCGTTTAAGAGGCACATTGCCATCCGAGTACCTATTAGCTCGCACTGGCGGTGATGAATTCGCCATTTACGCCCCGAACGTCATCCAAAGCGAGGAAGCTCAACTACTGACGAATCGCCTGCTTCAAACCTTTGCTTCCCCATTTTCAATGGAATCAGAAAGTGTCGTCATTAAGGTATCGATGGGCGTCGTCGGTGTATCTAACGTCCACGACATTGCGCTATTGCTGCGTAGTAGTAGCATTGCTTTGAGCAACGCAAAACAAGACAAAGCTAGTGTCAGCATTTACAGCCCGGAGATGGGTAAAGCATCAAGACATCGCACTAAGATGCTGGCGCGGATGAACCGAGCGATTGAACTTCAACAGTTCGAACCGTTTTATCAACCTATTATTGATCTGGAATCTGGCTCGACCATTGGGGCTGAAGCTCTAGCACGCTGGATAGCCGATGAAGGCGTAATTTCACCACTTGAATTCATTCCTCTCGCTGAAGAGAGCGGGCTGATTTACGATATCGGCAAGCAAATTCTACATAAGTCGTGTCGAGATACTGCCATCGCGATTGAGTCAGGAAAATGGAGCAAGGACTTCTCTATTCACATCAATCTGTCGGTCGATCAACTGAGTGAAAGTGGCTTTGTTGAACAAGTAAAAGGCACGCTACGTGACACCAAGCTACCAGCAAGCAACCTAACACTTGAGATCACTGAGTCACGCATCGTCGACAATGACCCAGCCATCATCGATAACATGCTGACGCTAAAAGCATTAGGCATCTCGATAGCAATTGATGACTTTGGTACCGGCTATTCGTCACTGGCTTATTTACACAAACTGCCATTTGATTGCCTGAAGATCGATCGTAGCTTCGTCAGCAAGCTCGAAAAAGAGAACCTAGACAGCTCGATCGTCGCGGCCATCGTTAACATCACCAAAGGTTTCAAAGTGAGCTTAGTGGCAGAAGGCGTTGAAACACAGCAACAGGCAGAACTCCTCAAGCAACTAAAATGCCCACTGGCTCAAGGGTTCTTATACAGTCGTCCAGTTCCGTTTGATCAGTGGCCAACCGATCTCATCAATGTTCAAAAGAATACCAACGCTCAACCGAATAACGAAGCCAAACAAATTACCAAAAGTAAACAAAGCACCAAAAAGGGTGTCACCTAGTCAGGTAGAAAGTCTTCCGTTAGCAAGACACAGATACAAAAATGCCAGCATGATGCTGGCATTTTTTATGTTTTTATTCTCAATCGAACGATTAAATCACACGAGAGAACTGCTGTTGGCGAGCCTTAGCACGTAGGTATTTATCGAAACACATACAGATGTTACGAATCAGCAAACGGCCACGCAAAGTCACGCGGATTTCTTTGTCGTCGACTTCAACCAACTCATCGTTGATGAAGGTTTGCAGTAGCCCTAAATCTTCTTTGAAGTAACGATTAAAGTTAACCGAGAACTCAGATTCGATCATGGTTTTATCAAGCTTAAAGTTACAGATAAGCTGTTTGATCACTTCACGACGTAGAAGGTCGTCACTGTCTAGAGCAACACCTTTCCAAAGCGCGTGGCGCAAGTCATTCACTTGAGCGTAGTACTTCTTCAGCTCTTTCTGGTTTTGAGCGTAAGCATCACCGACCATTGAGATAGCAGAAACACCGAAACCAATTAGGTCAGCTTCACCTTGGGTCGTGTAGCCTTGGAAGTTACGATGCAGAATACCTTCACGCTGTGCTACTGCTAGCTCGTCTTCTGGTAAAGCAAAGTGATCCATACCAATGAACTGGTAGCCCGCGCCCGTTAAAGTTTCAATGGTATCTTGTAGAATTGCCATTTTCTCTTTTGGCTCAGGTAAGTCTTCATCTTTAATCTTACGCTGCGCGGCAAACAGTTGCGGCATGTGTGCGTAGTTAAATACCGATAAACGACCCGGTTTCATTTCTAACACTTGCTTCAATGTTTCCGCAAACAAAGCTTGAGTCTGCTTTGGTAAGCCATAGATCAAATCAAGGTTGGTTGAACGGAAGCCTAGCTCTTTCGCACGTTTAACCATCGCAATGATGAACTCTTCATCTTGCTCACGGTTAACCAGTTTCTGCACTTCTTTATTGAAGTCTTGCACACCAATGCTCAGGCGGTTGAAGCCTTCGTTACGCAGGTGGTCAAGTACGTCTAGCTCAATCTCACGCGGATCAACTTCAATACTGATTTCAGCGTCAGCTGTGAAGTTAAATTCCTCACGCAGAATCATCATCAAGCGAGTAATTTGTGTTTTGGTCAAGAACGTTGGCGTACCACCACCGAAGTGCAATTGCGTCACTTCACGGCCATTCAACAAAGAGGCGCGCTGGCGGATTTCATGTTCAATCACATCTAAGTACTCATCCGCTTTATGCGAGTGACGAGTAATGACTTTATTACAACCACAGTAGTAACAAAGCTTATGACAGAACGGGATATGCACGTAAAGAGAGAGTGGACGCTCAGGGTACTGAGTACACGCCATGTCGTAATCAGCGACGGTAAACGCTTCATGAAACTCCAACGCTGTTGGATATGAAGTGTAACGAGGTCCCGAATAGTTGTACTTGTTTAAGATCTCTTGATCCCAAACGATTTGCTGATTCGTTGTTACTGGCTTGCTCGACATAGCGGTAATTCCAATTTAGATCTGCGAGAACCTAAGGTCTCTCAAATCATTTTACATACATTAAAATATAGACGGGTTATTTTGCCACACGACCAGTAAGGTCGTTCCAAGACAAAATCAATTTTTCAGACAAAAACTCAGAACTGCTAGCTTGATCACTAACAAAGCGTCGGGATTAACGAGACGCAAAAGGTAAGAAGGCTCATTTAACATCGTCTATTAAAAGACAAGGCGACTTAAAAACAAGATGCATTTAGGACAAAAAGTCTTAAATGTATAGGTATTAAAAGCAGCGCGTCTTAAAACTGAATGTTAAACAAGCCTCTATATTTAAAAGTCTTAGTGACTAGATCATCTGAATGTTGATTTGGTTATTGAGAGGCTTAACCTTCTCCTGCAACCTTTTCAAATCTTCAATGACCGCATCATTCAAGCGAGTCTCCGCCTTATGGCGTGTGAGATTCTGCTGCATGCGCTCTTTCTTCGTCAGTTCCTGCCTTCCGTCTCCGCGAGCCATATCTTTTACGATATGGTACAGCTCAGAAAGAGCAGGATACTCAGAATCAAAATCGACACGCTCATCACCCTGAACGTTATCCATAATGATACACACTCGGATACTAATCTCAGGTAAGTCACACTGGCCTTGAATACCCGCTAAGCACAAAGTATTTACGTTTTCGTAAATCGTCGCGTTACGTTTTTCAATGGCAAGTGCTTGATGCTGCTTTTGCAACTCCGTCTGCTTCTTCACTTGAAGTAGAAGGTAACCTGCGTAAGAGCCCAAGCCGAGAATGATAATTCCACCAGCAATTGCTAATAAGGTTACGTTCATTGGCTATTAACCTTTAAAGCTGTCTAAGTCGAAATCTTCGAATTGAGATAGCAAGTCTTCGTCAGAGCTTGCTTTCTTCTTAGATGCAACCGGTGCTTCTTCGAAGATCTCTTCTTCATCGTCTTCTGGTTCTAGCAGACCTAAGCGGCCCATTAGGTGTTCGATACGATCAAGTTTCTCATCAACAAACTTCTGCAGACCAGCACCTAGGTTTTCACCATTTTCGATACGATCTAGCAATGTGTTCAATTGAGCATCATTCTCAAGCATCTCTAACTCTTGTTCGTTAGATAGCTTGCGCTCTTGTTTCGTCGACTTCTTCGCTGGTTCAACAATCAGCGGGATTTTTTTCTTGCTGCCTAAACGAGGGTCGCGAGCTAGTGCAGCTTTACGCTGTTTTGCTTCGCTACCATCTGAGTGACGGCTGCCCGACTTAAGGCCTTTACGCTTTTTAACACGCTTACGTTCACGACCTTCAACATCAGATTCACTACGGTTACGAGTAACCATAGGTTCCGGAGCGCCAAGTGCTCCCGGTTTTCTTGATTTCTTACTACGACCCATTACTGCACTTTCCTCAGTAAAATTACATCATTTCCAAAAAATTCTAGTTCGAGCTTATCCCGCTCTGCCAAAAACTGGAATGTTTGACGACTAAAGAAGACGACATGTGTCGGGTCATTCTTGTAGTGCCAACCAGCAAACGCGTCTACGTCTATTACTAGTTTAGTCATAAGACCAATCCAGCCCTTGGGTTTAACTAAATTCAACCATTGCTGCCACACTTTGTCTGGGTGATAAAGATGCTCTATCACCTCCGTGGCAGTCATAAAGTCATACGTTTTTTCCAACACAGAAGCTTCTGGGTGGTAATAGATATCGTACAACTCCATGGTGTGTCCGGCTTCTTCTAACATAATAGATAGCGTAGGGCCTGGGCCACAACCAAAATCCAACCCGTGTGAGTTAGATGAAATGTTGTCTGTTAGTGGATCCGCGATGCGAGATAGAAAACGGCGATAGCCTGCATCACTAGGATCGTTCTCATGGAGATCATAGTGTGCTTTCTCTTCTTTTGCTTCTAACCTTTGTTCAGGTTTAACAAATACCAGTTCACATTGCTGACATTGCAGATAGGCTCTGCGTTTGTCTTCAAAATAGTGATTCACGCCTTGGTGATGGCATAAGGGACAAGTATACATAGCACATCCTTAAACAGGGATGCGAAACATACCAGAAACTGAGTTTATAGTGGAGAGGTATTGGGTGTTTTTTCATCAAATCAATAAAAAAAGCGATAGGAAAACCTATCGCTCTCTAAATCTGCCTATATCGGCCAAAATTTGCATACTCAACTTGGTACACAAATCTCCATTTGTTATTGGTGCTTTCCATGCCAAATTTGTTTGTTGTTCATCGTCCTGATGAGTTTTGGCTATCCTTTTCTAACACCTTGTTGCTGGGCTGTCCTAGCCTGATCCGTTTCTGTCTATACCGTTAGACTAGATGACCATCCGTATCTAAGTCAGCTCCTAGCTGATGGCCGTTACTTTACCGTGTTACAAAAAGACTACAAGAGTTCAAGCTCACACTTTTGTACACAAATCGATCACACATTGATAAATCAGACATCAGCGCAAAACATATTAATAAAACCAATACAAAAGAAAACGCCCCGACCATTACTGATCGGGGCGTCTCTTCAATCTCGCTCGAGCGTACATTTCTTTACTCTGGCTAAGAGCAAGAAACCGACATATTAGTGTAAACCACCAACGTACTTCGATAAGGTATCAATATCTGCGTCTGTTAACTTTTTAGCTACATCACGCATCATCGCATTCATGTCGTTATTACGGCTACCATCGCGGAATTTCTCAAGTTGAGCCTTGATGTAATCTGCGTGCTGGCCTGAAATCTTAGGGAAACCAGAAAGTTCGGTACCGTTACCACGTGGACCGTGACAAGCAATACACGCCGTTACGCCGCGTTCTGCGTTACCCGCGGTGTAAAGAACCTTACCTTCATCTACTACGTTCTCAGGAGTAGAGTTACTAGAGATAGGTAGCGATGCGTAGTACGCCGCTAGGTCAGCCATATCTTCTTCAGATAAAGACATCGCCATTGCACCCATTACAGGTTCATTACGACCTTGCTTACCACCACTAGTCATACCGAGCTTAAGCTCTTTTAACTGCTTCTCTAGGTACTTCTCATGTTGACCAGCCAGCTTAGGGTACTGAGTGATCAGACTGTTGCCGTCAGCACCGTGGCAGGCAACACATGTTTGTGATTTGGCTTTACCAGCTTCAATACTACCTTGAGCCCATACTGAGCAGCTGGCTAAAAGACTCAAAATTAGCGCTAATTTCTTCATGACATTCCATTATAATTATCAAGCTTCCAGTACCACTCTATGTTGCCACTCATGGTACAATAGGCGACCTTATGCCGAGCACGGTTATTTTACACAAATTCACAAAAAAGTAATCAATCGACTACACAAAGTCGAGATGGAGTTAACAGTGAGCGTAAAAATTCATTATCAAAACACGCATTTCATTACCAGTGCACCTGATATTCGTCATTTACCAGAAGACGAAGGGATCGAAATTGCGTTTGCAGGACGCTCCAATGCTGGTAAATCTAGCGCGCTAAATCGCGTTACAAACCAAAAAGGCTTGGCGAAAACCAGTAAAACACCCGGTCGAACTCAGCTAATTAACCTATTTAAGGTAACGGACGGTTGTCATATCGTCGATTTACCAGGATATGGCTTTGCTCAAGTTCCGCTTGAGATGAAGAAAAAATGGCAGAAGTCGCTAGGCGAATACCTACAACGACGTGAAAGCCTGAAAGGTTTAGTGGTATTGATGGATATCCGTCACCCAATGAAAGACCTTGACCAACAAATGATCTACTGGGCTATCGATAGCCGCATCCCAGTACAAGTTTTGTTAACAAAAGCAGACAAACTGAAAAGTGGTGCGCGTAAAGCACAGCTACTGAAAATCCGTAATGATGCGAAATCTTTCGGTGGTGATGTTGCGGTTGATGTCTTCTCTTCAATGAAGGGTATCGGCGTTGATCAACTGCGTGCCAAGATGGATGAGTGGTTTGCCCCAGTGTTTGCTGATCAAATCATTGATGAGCTAGCGGACGAAGAGCACAACGACTCAGAGTAGTTCTTCTATCTATAGCTTTATCTATAATTAGAAGTTAAAGCACTTACAGCAAGTGATTTAGCCTTATTAATACCCTTCCTTATATAGGTGGGGTATTTTTTTGCCCAAAAATTAGTGAGTTAAACCTAAGTCTTGAGAATTAAAGACAAGATTAATCAGTTAGAAACGAGAGAAGTGAACCATACTAAAAGACACATCTAAATAAACAGAACAATGAGAAAGGAATACTCATGTGGAAAACACCGTTGGCCATCATTGCACTAATGCTGGTCTCATTGACAGGGTTCGCCTCTGAAGCAGAACAAGAACAAGCCCCAATGATCAATGTTGATATGACCTTAGACTTGGATGGTATGGAAAAGTACGCTCAAGATGCGAGTGAGTCTCTTGAGGTGATATCACAATCTTTGCAGGCGATCGTCAACAACCCCAACCTTAGTGAAGACCAACAACAAGCTCTGAACCAAACCGTTGAAAGCATCAACAAGCTTGCGAGCTCTACCAAGACATCACTCAATCAACTCCCACAAGCCTTAGACCAATCTCGACTCGCCTTTAAAAAGACCAGTCAAATGCTGTTGGATGATATTCAGACCAAGATCATCATTGCGTTAGCAGCCGTTATCGCTGTCATTGTCATCGCTTTGACTGCCATCTACCTGCTTATCCTAAAACCCATGCAGCAAACCTTAGTGAAAGCGACCAACAATATCTCTTCTATGGCGCAATCCATCCAGATCACCGCCGAAGCGCTGAAATACAGTACTGAGAAACAACAAGAAATCATGGATTTCATTGAGCATTCACCCACTCAATACACTGATAAATAAGGTGTAAGCGATCAATCCTTTCTCGGCAACTTGTAAAATAAAAGTTATTTTAAATGATAAAACAATTAAATTAGAGACGGATTTAAATTACCAAATGCTGATCGAGTTCCAGATCTAAGGCAAATCAGGTGTTTATCACTGTGCTTGAGAAAGCGTAAGAAAAGACACTAAAAAGGGCGGGTTTACGGGAGTAATAGTAGGTTAGAAATATTTTTCTTTCGCACAAGAAAAAACGCCCCAGTCAAATACTGACTGGGGCGGCTGAATCAGCCTAATCCAATAACGTGAAACAAAAGGTCTGAAAGATAGAACATCTTACCTCTGTACCCTACAAGATTTAATGTACAACAATTGCTCAGAAATTAAAACAATTTTTGTAGTTTTTTTTCATGAATGTTTTATTAAAACACTTAAATTCTTCTTACGGCTCAACTTTATTCGAGACAAAAAAAAGCCAGTGTTTGTGCACTGGCTCATACTAATTCACTCAATAAGGTCAAAAACTGATTAGTGGGCTTGATCCCAGTTGTCACCGTGGCCTGCTTCCGCGACTAACGGTACTTCTAGATCAGCGGCTGACTCCATCAATTGTTGTACTTTACTTTCAATTTCGGCTAAAGCTGACTCTTGAACTTCAAATACCAATTCATCGTGTACTTGCATCAATAGCTTCACACGACCATCGCCTTCGGCTTGAATCCACTCATCCACTAACAACATCGCTTTCTTGATAATGTCTGCCGCCGTACCTTGCATTGGCGCATTGATCGCCGCACGCTCAGCGGCTTTACGACGCATGCCATTACGAGATTGAATTTCAGGCAGGTGCAAACGACGACCGTAAATGGTTTCAACGAAGCCTTGCTCTGAAGCCGCGCTGCGTGTGTCTTCCATGTACTGCATTACACCAGGGTAGCGTTCAAAGTAAGTGTCCATGTAGTGCTGTGCTTCACCACGAGGAATACCCAGTTGCTTAGCCAAGCCAAAGGCACTCATGCCGTAAATAAGGCCGAAGTTAACGGCTTTAGCACGACGACGCTGTTCAGTGGTAACTTGATCAATAGCCACGCCGATAATCTCAGCAGCCGTTGCCGCGTGAATATCTTTGCCTTGTTGGAACGCTTCCAGCAGCGCTTTATCACCCGATAGGTGCGCCATGATACGCAATTCAATTTGAGAGTAATCGACCGCTAGGATCTTCCAACCATGTTGTGCAACGAATGCTTGGCGAATACGACGACCCTCTTCATTACGAATTGGGATATTTTGTAGGTTTGGATCCGTCGAAGACAAACGACCGGTTGCCGTTACCGCTTGGTGGTAAGAAGTATGAACGCGACCCGTTTCAGCGTTGATCATCTTCGGTAGTTTATCTGTGTACGTCGACTTAAGCTTCGCAAGACCACGATACTCAATGATCAGCTTAGGCAACGGGTAATCAAGGGCCAGCTCTTGCAACACTTCTTCGTTAGTTGAAGGCGCACCTGATGGCGTTTTCTTGATAACCGGTAGACCCATTTTTTCAAACAGGATCGCTTGCAGCTGTTTTGGCGAGTTCATGTTGAACTCTTGCTCTGCAATCTCGTAAGCTTTCTGCTCTAACTCATCCAGACGAACCGCAATCTCTTGTGATTGAGCCCCTAGCAGCATGTCATCGATGAATACGCCAGTACGCTCAATGCGAGACATCACAGGAATCAGTGGTACTTCGATTTCTTCATAGATGGTTTTAAGCTTTTCATCTTGCTCGATGTTTTCCATCAGGCGGTTATGCAGACGTAGTGTCACGTCAGCATCTTCTGCAGCGTATGGAGACGCTTCACCCAGCTCAATCTGGTTGAAAGTAAGTTGTTTCTTACCTTTACCTGCGATTTGCTCAAATGAGATGCAGCTATGCTGTAGGAAGCGTAGCGCTAGGCTGTCCATGTCGTGCTTGCCACCTACGCTATTGAAAACGTAAGAAGCCAACATAGTGTCGTGTTTGATGCCCTTCATCTCGATACCGTAGCGCGCTAGCACACTCATATCGTACTTCAGGTTTTGACCCACTTTTGCTTGAGTATCATCTTCAAGAATCGGCTTAAGCTGTTCAAGTACCCAATCTCGGTCCAGTTGCTGCGGTGCATCTAGGTAATCATGAGCAACCGGCACGTAAGCGGCAACGCCTTCTTCGGTTGCGAATGACAAGCCAACGAGGTTCGCGACCATGTAATCTAAGCTGTCTGTTTCAGTATCGAAAGCAAACAATTCAGCTGCTTTAAGCTTTTCTAGCCAAACATTGAATGACGCTTCATCTAGAATCGTTTCGTAGTTACTGCGATCAATTGTCACGGCAGACGTATTCATCTCCACGGTAGACGTTGCTGCAGAAGCACTGCTGCGTACCGCACCAGATCCCGTTGCTGCAGATCTTTCATCCGCCTCAACCACACCACTGCCACCTTCAAGCAGCTCGTTCAACCAAGATTTGAAAACCAGTTGGCCGTATAGTTTGATCAGCTCGTCGATATTTGGCTGTGCTTTGACGAGTGACTCTGGTGTCTCTTCAAGTTCAACATCTAACTTAATCGTCGCAAGCTGGTAAGACATATCAGCATTGTCTTTATTATCAGCCAGCTTCTTAGCCATGGTTTTCGAACCACGGAAACCAAGCGCCGCAATATCATCAAGATTTTGATACAACTTTTCGATACTACCGATACCTTGCAGCAATGCCGTCGCAGTCTTATCGCCAACACCTGGAATGCCCGGAATGTTATCCACTTTATCGCCCATTAACGCGAGATAATCGATAATAAGCTCAGGCGGAATGCCAAACTTCTCAATAACACCTTCACGATCCATCACCACGTTGGTCATGGTGTTGATCAGAGTAACGTTGTCATCGACCAGCTGCGCCATATCTTTATCACCGGTACTGATAAGCACAGGCATACCCATCGCAGAAGCTTGAGAAGCCAACGTACCAATCACGTCATCTGCTTCAACGCCAGGAATAGAGATAAGTGGCAAACCCATCGCACGAATCACATTGTGCAATGGTTCTATCTGGCAACGAAGATCGTCAGGCATAGGTGGGCGGTTTGCTTTGTACTCTGGGTACATATCATCACGGAACGTTTTCCCTTTCGCATCAAAAATAACCGCAATACGATCAGAAGCAAATTGACGCATCATGCTGCGTAGCATGTTAACCACACCATAAACAGCATTCGTTGGGATATCACCATTGCTCATGGTGCCAGGATAAGCATGGAACGCGCGATATAGGTAAGAAGAGCCATCGATCAGAATCAATGGATTATCAGGAATACGAGCCATAATGTTTGTGAATCCAGTAAGTACAGAAATTATCTGTTAAGAATGCCACGTCTGTTGGTTGGATTCTACGTTGTCGATCTGTATCCGTTCACTCGGTTGTGTTCGTAATAATCGATTTGTTGTTATTTTTTGTTCTTAGACACAAGCGTTCTGTGGATAACTCTGTTTATATTATTTACCCACCCTGTTGAGAACTAAGGTAAACCACCAAAAAAACGCAAATAAACCATTGAAAATAAAGGATAAAATTACAGATCGAACATATGATCAACGATCTTTTCTCGATCTTGCATTGTGGAAAAGAATGCTGATGGCGTTTTATTCATAAAAAAACGTGCCACTAAATATGCATCTTGTTGAAATGGAGGTATAAAAAAAGCGACACCCGAAGATGTCGCCTAGCAAAAACCGGTAAAGCCATTCAAATTGAATACCACAGCTTTACCTAAAAGCTATAAATTACACTGGAAGCAATGTGAGCAATGTCGTGTCAAAAAGAACTTAGTACAAGTTCGCGAGAATTCTGTTGGGTAACCAAGTAAATACTTGAGTACTTAACATCCTTGTGAACATTTCCTCATTCCCTAAGACGAAGTTAATAATAATGATTCTCATTTAATAGTCAACACTTAAATGATAATAAATCTCATTTAATTTATAAACCGTTAGCCACAGTGCTCAAATTTGCTTCAGAAAATGAATTCTATGGGCATTAATGTCTTCTTTTTCTTCTAATTTTTCGATTAGGTAACCGTTTTTCAATAACAGACGCAGCATCGCGGGAAACAGGTTACGAGATTTCACTTTCAGCTGTTGGTAGCCCTGTTGCTTCACCCACTGTTCTTGAATATCTAATTGCGCCTGTGCAACACCTTTATTCCTTGCGATCGGTAACACGCCCCCAAACCAGCTGTAAAACGTGTTTTCATCCAATTCATAACCGATCTTAAAACCCAGTAACACTCCCGCCTCTTCAGCAACGAGGATCAGGCTTGTTTTACCCGCTAATCGCTCCGATAAAGACGCTACACTCTCTTTTTTGGCGAACTCGGTAATCTGTTCAACAACAGAAACAACCTCTTCTAATGAGCCTTCACGCACAATGACAGACATCTTGTTTCATCCTCATAAAACAAAAGGGCTGGCACAACGGCCAACCCTTTGGTGATCATATGGTTTGCTTGATCGTACTTACTTGCCTTGCAAGTGCTCAGCAGCTTGTGCGTTATCTTCAGCAAGCCACTCTGCGACATCTTTAGCGAAATACGTCAGGATGCCATCAGCGCCAGCACGCTTAAAACACAACAGTGATTCCATTACGGTTTCGCGCTCTTTCAGCCAGCCGTTTTGAATCGCCGCTTTGTGCATCGCGTATTCACCAGATACTTGGTAAGCAAACGTAGGCGCTTGCAGTTCGTGCTTAACACGACGAACAATATCAAGGTAAGGCATGCCTGGTTTCACCATCACCATGTCCGCACCTTCATTAAGATCCATCGCGACTTCATGAATCGCTTCATCGCTGTTGGCTGGATCCATCTGGTAGTTCTTCTTGTTACCACCTTTCAGGTTCGAAGCACTGCCAACTGCATCACGGAATGGGCCGTAGTAGCACGATGCATATTTTGCAGAGTACGCCATGATTTGAGTATGAATGTAGCCAGCTTCTTCTAACGCTTCACGGATTTTACCAATACGGCCATCCATCATGTCTGACGGTGCAACTACATCAGCACCCGCTTCAGCGTGTGATAGTGCCTGCTTGATTAAGACTTCAGTCGTCTCGTCATTCATCACGTAACCATCTTCATCGATGATGCCGTCTTGACCATGAGTAGTGAACGGATCCAGTGCTACGTCAGTAATCACACCCATATTTGGCACGTGCTCTTTGAGTAAGCGTACTGCTCGTTGTACCAAACCTTCTGAGTTATGAGCTTCAGCCGCGCATAAACTTTTAGCATCTTGGTTCACTACCGGAAACAGAGCAATCGCAGGAACACCCAATTTTGACAGGTAATCCGCTTCCTCAAGCATAAGATCGATAGACAGGCGTTCAACACCTGGCATTGACTCGACAGGTTCACGACGCTCTTTACCCATAAGAATAAACATTGGGTAGATGAGATCATCCACAGACAATTGATTTTCTGCCATTAGGCGACGGCTAAAGTCGTGCTTACGCATACGGCGCATACGACGACCTGGGAATTGACCTTGAATTGAAACAGACACTAGATTCTCCTTGCCTAGTCTAAGCACCAAAATGCTCAGATATGAAAGTGCTAAATACAGGCAAAAGCATATCACTGATGGCTCAGGACGCTAACAGTAAAATATAAAACCCACTCAAAAACAGGGATAAATGGCAAAAAATGACCTTCTCCTCACACTGCCGTATACTCATGACAACTCAGAAAAGACCGCTTTCAGGACACAACAATGATCGACACCCATGCCCATATTTACGCGAGCGAATTCGATGAAGACCGCGAACAAGTCGTGCAACGCGCGCTTGCTCAAGGTATTGATACCATTCTGCTGCCGAACATCGATTTAGAATCTATCGAGCCAATGCTCGCGACGGAAGCTCAGTTTCCTGAGGTGTGTCGTTCAATGATGGGCTTACACCCTTGTTATGTGGATGCGAATATCGAGCAAACCCTCAAAACCATTCGAGCTTGGTTTGATAAACATGACTTTATCGCCGTGGGTGAGATTGGTATCGACTTGTACTGGGATAAAACCTTCAAGGCTGAACAAGAGATGGCGTTTGTGACTCAACTGCAGTGGGCAAAAGAGCTTGATCTACCTGTGGTGATCCACACTCGTGATTCCATTGAAGAGACACTTGACCTACTTCGTAAAGAACAAGATGGCAGCTTACGCGGGGTATTCCACTGTTTTGGCAGTAGCTTAGAGGAAGCTCAAGCGATCAACGAGCTAGGCTTTCATTTAGGTTTAGGCGGCGTATCGACCTTTAAGAACTCGGGGATGGATAAGGTGATTCCACATCTTGATATGAATTACGTCATCCTAGAGACAGATTGCCCATACTTAGCACCAACACCGAATCGCGGTAAACGCAACGAGCCCGCGTACACCGAACTGGTGGCAAAACGCATCGCTGAATTACGCGGAATTACCCTTGAAGAAGTCGAAAATATAACCACCATCAATGCTAAATCATTGTTTAATCTATGACAAATCTATTAATAAGTAAATATTACGGATTTATCCTCAATTCATTTGAGAAAACTAGGTGATATGTATACTATCAACCGCCTGCATATGGAGGTAGTTGATTATGTGTGATCACTCACAACACTTACAACGTCAACATCGAACTCTATGGCATAAAATTTGGGGCATCAAAGAGCTCTATATATGTCAGAACTGTGGTTATCAGTTAAAGATTCGATAAACAGACATAATAAAAAAGCGGCCTAGGGCCGCTTTTTTATTATGTGATTGTTACTGAAGAACTCTAACGATCATGCTCACCCGTAATGACTACGGCTTTTATAGCATCTGCAAATATAGCATCAGCGAACATGGCATCTGCGAATTAAGACTCCGCTTCTTCCTCTTCATCCGCATCTGGTTTACGCACATAGAAACGCGCGAAGAACAGACCAATCTCAAACAGAATACACATTGGAATCGCCAACAGTGTCTGCGAAATCATATCAGGCGGCGTTAGCATCATGCCGACAATAAACGCACCGACAACAATGTAAGGGCGCTTCTCTGCCAGTTCTTTAGGTGTCGTTGCACCCGTCCAACATAACAAGATAATGGCAACTGGCACTTCAAAAGCGATACCAAAGGCAAAGAACAGCGCGAGTACAAAATCAAGATAACTCGATATGTCGGTTGCGAACTCTACTCCCCCTAATGATATGGCGGTAAAAAAGCCAAATACCAACGGGAATACAATGAAGTAAGCGAACGCCACACCACAGTAAAACAGCAATGAGCTTGAAGCCAATAACGGCATGATCAAGCGCTTCTCATGCTTGTATAAGCCCGGAGCGACAAAAGCCCACACCTGATACAAAATAAACGGAACCGCGAGGAATATAGACGCGATCAAGGTCAGTTTTAAGGGTGTGAAAAATGGTGACGCTACATCAGTTGCGATCATCGTCGCGCCTTCAGGTAAGCGATCTACCAAAGGTGCAGAGACGAACTCATAAATATCATTAGCGAAATAAATTAGCCCAACAAACACCACCAGAACAGCAACAATCGCGCGCAATAGGCGATTACGCAGTTCTAGAAGATGGCTAATTAAAGGCTGTGTCTGCTCAGTCGAAGACATGTCAAACCTCTTAAACAGGAAGATCGAAAAGGAGCCGCGTGTATCTATCCAGTTGAATTGGTATCCACTTGAATAGTTATTTACTTAAATAGCTGTCTACTTAAATAACTACATAAGTATCTGGCGACTCCTCCTTGCGAGACTATTCGGCTTTCTTATCTGACGGTGCTGAAGCTTCACTGTTGACCTGAATGGTTTCAGATTCCACAGTTTCCGTGACACTAGGTTCAGTCTCACTCGGCTTATCAGACTCAGGCTTAGCATACGGGCGTTGAACTTGAGCAGCGGCCTGCTTAAGTTCATCAACTGATGCTTTTAGGTCTGGAGATAAATCTTCCATACCCATTTTTTCCGCCTTGCGTAGGTTTTCTTGCAGCTCTTGCACCTTAAGCTCGTGAGAAAGTTCATCTTTCACACTGTTTGCCATGCTTTTCGCTTGTCCAACAAACTTGGAAATACTGCGAATCGCCACAGGCAAACGCTCAGGTCCTAAAACGACTAACCCAACGACAGATATTAATACCAGTTCCCAAAAACCGATATCAAACACGATTTACGCCTGCTCTTTGTCTTTCTTTGTTTCAGCAGTCGTTTCAGCGCTAGCTTCTTTCTTCTGCTGTTCAATGTTCTTTGGTTCAAAGTCTGCGTCTTTCTTATCTGCAGGCTTATCTTCATCGCTCATTGCTTTTTTGAAGCCTTTCACCGCTGAACCTAAGTCACCGCCCATGCCGCGCAGTTTCTTCGTTCCGAAAAGTAAAATTACAATCACAGCAATGATTAGAAGTTGCCAAATACTGATACCACCCATTGTCATTGTCCTCGGGTCTGTCTACACATAAAAAATATTAAGGGAGTCTACTGTCTAACGACGGTAAGCTCGCCAACTTAGCAGCCAAAATGTGACACCTGCGATGCCACAGCCCATAGATAGCTGCTCATAAGGGCTTGAAACTAATATTGCGGAGCATACGACTAAAGTAGCTCCAACGCCAAACAAAAACTTTCCTGTTGCTTGCTGACGCTTACTATCTCGGTAACCTTGATAAAGCTGATCCATTCTGTGGTTCATCGCTTTACCTTGGCGCAAGCTGTCATAAAGTAGCTCTGGCAGCTCTGGCAGTTTTTCTGCCCAGAATGGCGCACGCTCTTTTACTGCGTTAATCACAGCTTGCGGCCCCACCTGATTCATCATCCAGGTTTCAAGGAAAGGCTTCGCCGTTGCCCACAAATCAAGTTGCGGATACAGCTGACGGCCTAGGCCTTCGACATACAACAAGGTCTTCTGAAGAAGCACCAACTGAGGTTGAACCTCCATGTTGAAACGTCTTGCTGTATTAAATAAGTTTAGCAACACATGGCCAAATGAGATCTCGCCAAGTGGTTTTGCAAAAATTGGCTCACACACCATGCGAATCGCGAACTCGAAATCGTTGACGTTGGTGTCGTGTGGAACCCAACCCGAATCCACGTGCAGCTCTGCGACCTTACGGTAATCTCGATTGAAGAAGGCCAGCAGGTTCTCTGCTAAATAACGCTTATCTTCACTGTTGAGCGTGCCAACAATGCCACAATCCAAACCAATCCACTGAGGGTTATCCGGATTTTCTGGATTAACGAATACGTTACCCGGGTGCATGTCGGCATGGAAAAAGCTGTCTCGGAATACTTGAGTGAAGAATACCGTCACGCCACGTTCTGCCAACAATTTCATGTTAGTGCCGTTGGCATTTAGAGTTTCAATATCGGAAACCTGAATACCATAGATTCGCTCTGACACCATCAGGGTTTCACTGCTTAAATCAGGGATAACCTCTGGGACATACAGCTCTTCGCTGCCTTCAAAATTACGTCGCAGCTGAATGGCATTGGCTGCCTCTCGGCGCAGGTCCAGTTCATCAATTAACGTTTTTTCGTACTCGTGAACGACCTCAACCGGTTTCAAACGACGTGCTTCAGGAAGCGACTTAGCGACTATACGCGCCATTCGGTGCATCAGTTTTAGATCTGCATCAATCACCGGGCGAATATCAGGGCGAATTACCTTCAGAACAATCTCGCGGCCGCTCTCTTTAAGCTTTGCCGTATGCACCTGAGCGATAGAAGCAGAGGCCAATGGCTCGATATCAAAGTCGGTAAACCAGTTATCTAAACTGCCGCCCAGTGCCTTTTCCATATCTTGCTTGGCCAATGCGCCATCAAATGGAGCGACTTGGTCTTGCAATAACGCCAATTGATCAGCGATATGAGGAGGGAACAGATCACGACGTGTCGACATCATTTGACCAAACTTGATCCACACTGGCCCAAGTTCTTGCAGCGCAAGGCGTAAGCGATGACCCAACTCTTTATCTTGATGCTTGTTCTTAAGCCAAAACAGTGACTTTCGCGCCAGTAAAGGAGCTTTAGTCAAATGGTGCTCAGGCATCAATTCATCAAGGCCGTACTCTAACTGTACCTTGATAATATGATAAAGACGTTTCAGTTCTGTTGGGGTCATATTTTCTCCAACAGAGCGTTCAACTTAGCTTCAAGGCGAGCTACCGAGCTTTTTACGTCATCAACCTGATCGCAAAAATGCACCACTTCTAACGGAGCCGGTGCAATCTTCCACTCTTCTGTCAGAACCTGAGCAACATGGTTTTGATGCTTAGTTGCTTGCTTCGCCACAAAACCACCAACGTTTTTAACGCCTTGTACCAAGGTATGCGCAACCACATCACCCGTTACGCGCGATAGCCACTCTTCTAAGTCCGGCTTGCAGTCTGTCATCAGCTGAGCGAATTTTTGTGCGAGTTGAATGTCACCCTCTAAGATCAGCTTATCTTGCTTGATCAGCTTGGTGATGTTCGATTGCTCACGCAGTTCAGGCAGTACCGATAGGTTCAAAGATAGGTAGCAATCAGGTTGCCCTTCGTATTCAGACAACACATCGATTTGTTGGCTAAAAACGAAAGTGAGAGTTTTATTCAGCTCTTTCAAATTAACTTGAATGATCTGCCCCTTTAAACGAGACAAACGACGAACCAAGGCTGGATCATCGTTCACGAAAGTATTTAAAGAGGTTTCAATAACCGCGGTTACCAATGGATCAAATGGCATGACTGTCCTTACCTTTGAAAACGGATAAGCGTTAACCTATCCGTTCTGTCTTTATTCTTATTTTTTAGCACGCCCTACGAGCCTGCTACCAAGTTCGACTAGAACTTGTAACCACGGTGCAGCGCAACAATGCCGCCCGTTAGGTTGAAGTATTTTGTATTTTCAAAACCCGCTTCTTGCATCATGCCTTCCAAGGTTTCTTGGTTAGGGTGCATGCGGATTGATTCTGCAAGGTAACGATAGCTGTCTGCGTCGTTGGCAATCAGCTCACCCATTTTTGGCAACAGGTGGAAAGAGTAGGCATCGTAAACCTTTGATAGAGGTTCAAGTACTGGCTTAGAAAACTCAAGAACCAACAGGCGACCGCCCGGCTTCAGCACACGGTACATTGAACGCAGCGCTTGGTCTTTGTCGGTAACATTACGCAGACAGAAGCTGATGGTAATGCAATCGAAGTAGTTATCGGGGAAAGGCAGCTCTTCAGCATTGGCTTGAACGTAATGTACGTTGCCAACAATACCGCTATCACGCAGTTTATCGCGGCCAACATTCAGCATTGAGTTGTTGATATCAGCAAGAACCACGTGGCCTTTTTCACCAACGATACGCGAGAATTTCGCAGTCAGGTCGCCAGTACCACCACCAAGATCTAGGATGCGTTGACCAGGGCGAACGCCACTGCAATCAATCGTGAATCGCTTCCACAAGCGGTGAACACCACCCGACATTAAGTCATTCATGATGTCGTATTTAGCGGCTACAGAGTGAAATACCTCTGCTACTTTCGCGACTTTTTCGTCTTTTGCGACTGTTTCGAAACCAAAGTGTGTGGTTTCTGACTCTACTGCTGAATTTGTCTGCACGCTTGTGTCCATAATGCTGTTATCTACCATGGTAAGTTCTCATCGACAGTACACTCTCTATTTAGAGGCGCTGCGGCCGATTAGTTTACTTTATCCTCAGTAGGTTGTCTTTCTACTAAAGAGACATTTTCTGAAAAAGCCTCATTTTGCGCCATTTCAGCCAAGCCTACCGAAATCGGTTTCTTCACCTCAACACCCAATTGCTTGAAGCTTTCCGCCTGACGGATCACATTGCCACGCCCAGTCACCAACTTATTCATTGCTCCTTGGTAGCTTTGGTTGGCTCTATCTAATGAACTGCCGAGACCTTCCATATCATCAACAAACAAACGCAGCTTGTCGTAAAGCTTGCTCGCACGTTCCGCGATAACTTGCGCGTTTTGGTTCTGTCTGTCATTACGCCACAGGTTATCAATGGTACGCAGTGCCACCAGCAAGGTGGTAGGGCTGACCAAGATAATGTTTTGCTCCATCGCATCTTTAACTAAGCTAGGGTCGGCTTGAATCGCCACCTGAAACGCCGGCTCTACCGGAATAAACATCAACACATAATCAAGGCTCTGTATGCCTTTGAGCTGATGATAATCCTTCTGGCTCAAGCCTTTAATGTGCGCGCGCAATGAAGCCAAATGATCACGTAATGCAGCATCACGTTGTTGATCAGTTTCAGCATTGAAGTAACGCTCAAACGCCACCAAAGCCATTTTTGAATCCACCACCACTTGCTTGTCTTGTGGCAGATGCACAATCACATCTGGCTGGTAACGCTTGCCCGCATCGTTTTGCAAGTTCACTTGAGTTTGATATTCATGACCTTCGCGCAGCCCTGATTCTGCCAGCACCCGTGCCAGTACCACTTCGCCCCAGTTACCCTGCTGTTTATTATCGCCCTTTAGTGCTTGGGTCAGATTAACCGCTTCACGTGTCATGCTCTCATTAAGACGTTGCAGGTTTTTAAGCTCATGTACTAAGGTGTGACGCTCTTTGGCTTCTTGGCTAAAGCTGTCGTTCACTTGTTTCTTGAAGCCTTCTAGTTGCTCTTTCAGCGGCGACAACAAACCCTCTAAGCTTTGCTTGTTTTGTTGATCGACCTTAGCGGTTTTACTCTCAAACAGTTGATTCGCTAACAGTTCAAACTGCTGCTTAAGTCGAGATTCTGCTTGTTCTAGCAGTTGCAGCTTTTCACTGTTGGCGAGGTTTTCTTGGTCATGTCTTGCCTCTTGCTCGCGAAGCTCAGCCTCTAACTCAGACTTATGCTCCTTAAGAACATTGATATCATCGGCATACTGTTGGCGCTCTTGCTTGACCGCCTCAAAGTAGCGCAGCTTTTCCATCGCGGCCATCACCTTGCCATGGGCTTGCTTGAGCTCGAATGCCGCTTTGTCTCGGTCATCATCCAGTTCATTGAGCTCTTGTTGCGCCTCTGCGAGCGAGGATTTGAGCTGAGATTGTTGAGACTCATGCAGCAAACGGTCGGACTCTAGCTGCTGTTCAAGAAGTCGCTGTTGAAAAGAGAACTTCTGTTTGATCCACCAACCCACCACACCGCCGCTGACGAGCGCGCCAGAAATAGCAGCAATAAGCGGTGCTTGATGTTCGATAATCCATTGCATGATAATGATTTAGCCTAATTGGAAGTAACTCATTAAATGGTATTTTGATACTGGATAAATGTCCAGTTTGCCGTATTAAATTTCGACAGATAGACTAGGCGCTCCGTATTCTGTCCCATCAAATTAGAATGAGTTGCTATGAACGAACGTCGTGCCTTGGGCTTTGGCCTTTCCGCGGTATTACTGTGGTCAACAGTTGCTACTGCTTTTAAGCTGACCCTTGCTGAGTTTTCGCCGATTCAAATGCTGACCATTGCCAGCATAGTGTCATCAATGGCACTGATCGCCATCTGCGCCTTTCAAGGCAAGCTTTCTCAGCTGAGTACTACGTTTCTTTCAAACCCTTGGTATTACCTACTGCTCGGCTTGGTCAATCCACTGGCCTACTACCTGATTCTATTCAAAGCATACGACCTATTGCCAGCATCTCAAGCGCAGGCCATCAACTACAGTTGGGCAATTACGCTAACCTTGATGGCGGCGGTTTTTCTGGGACAAAAGATTCGTAAGCAAGATTGGATTGCTTGTACCTTCAGTTATGCGGGTGTGGTGGTCATTGCCACCAAAGGCGATGTGCTAGGAATGCAGTTCGATAGTCCACTCGGTGTGGCTCTGGCGCTACTTTCAACCTTGCTTTGGGCGGGATACTGGATTCTAAACACCAAAAACAAAGCTGACCCTGTGATTGGCGTACTGCTTGGGTTCTTAGTGGCACTGCCATTCGCAATTGGTTTAACCCTTTACGAAGGCGAGAGCTTTAGTCAAATCACAGCGAAAGGTTGGATGGCCGTGACTTATGTTGGCCTGTTCGAGATGGGCATTACCTTTGTCTTATGGCTATCAGCACTGAAGCTGACCAACAACACAGCGCGTATCAGCAACCTGATTTTTGCCTCACCGTTTATCTCGTTGATGCTACTTTCCACGATTATCGGCGAAGAGATTCACCCAGCGACCCTGTTTGGCTTGGTACTGATCATTGCCGGCTTGGTGATTCAACAGGTCAAGTTTTCAAAAAACAAACCTGCGTGACTGAGTAAATGAGCTAAAAGACTCGATTGAGCACGAAAAGCTATCGATAAATTCGAATCTAGAGCTGGATTACCGCTTATAGATACAAAAATGGCGAGTCATATGACTCGCCATTTTTATGTAATTTAAAATCTAATGGGTAAGCTCAAAGCTTAAACCCACTGGCCTGCTGCAAAGCCAGAGCTCCAACACCATTGGAAGTTGTAGCCACCTAACCAACCTGTTACGTCCATGACTTCGCCAATGAAGTACAAGCCTTTGATGTCCTTGCATTCCATGGTTTTTGAAGATAAATGATTGGTGTCCACACCGCCTAGAGTCACTTCGGCCGTTCGGTAACCTTCGGTGCCGTTTGGCGCTATTTTCCAGTTCTCTAGATGCTCTACAATGTCATTCAGCTGTTTTTCATTGAACTGCTTGAGCGGCTTGTCTTCAAGCTCTTTGCGGTCAATCAGTACTTCTACGAAACGCTTTGGTAATGCTTTCGCTAAGGTGTTTTTCAGGCTCTGATTTGGGTGTTTCTCTCGAGAGTTTTCAAGTAGTTCAGCAACGTCCACTTCTGGTACTAGATTAATCGAAACCGATTGACCCGCTTTCCAGAACGAAGAAATTTGCAATACCGAAGGGCCAGATAGACCGCGGTGAGTAAACAGCAACGCTTCTTTGAATAAGGTGCCGTCTTGCGCGGTGATCTCGGCAGGAATCGCGATTCCTGAAAGCTCAGCAAAGGCTTCTTTGTCTTCTTTATGCAGAGTAAATGGTACCAAACCCGCTGTAGTCGGCATCACAGACAAACCAAACTGCTCGGCAATCTTATAGCCAAATGGCGTCGCGCCTAGTTTCGGCATCGATAAACCGCCCGTCGCCACGACAAGTGAGTCACACTCAACTTCGTCGGTATTGAGGTGCATCTTAAAGCCAGTGTCTGTTTTTTCGATTGAGTGAACATCACAACGGTAGCGCTGTTCAACTTTCGCCTGCTTACACTCTTCAAACAACATGCTCACGATGTCTTTTGCAGTGTGGTCATTCACACAAAACAATTGGCCGTGGTCTCGCTCTTCGAACTCAATACCGTACTTGCTCACCATCGAGATAAAATCCCAGTTGGTGTATTGAGATAAGGCTGACTTCACGAAGTGAGGGTTGTTACACAGGAAGTTGTTGGCTGAAACATCATAGTTAGTGAAGTTACAACGGCCGCCACCTGAGATTAAAATTTTTCTGCCTGGTTTCTTTGCATGATCAACCACCAGCACTCGTCGGCCACGTTTACCCGCTTCCGCAGCACACATTAAACCCGCGGCGCCCGCACCAATTACGATTACATCAAACTTTTCACTCATTGGGGTTCTGCTTTCTTCACTTTTGCACCTCGAGTACGCCCTGTTCTCGAAATGCCACCAATAAAAAAGGATGTGCATAAACAGCACATCCTTACTAATTGCTCGCTATTCTAGCGGCAATTTTAAACTTTGCAATTGATGTTCAATTGTACAATTTGCAGACAGCAGCAAAACCACTACTTGGCTTAGCGAACCAACAACCGAAGCTTTACACCAAAGCCTAAACTCTACTTCACACGTACTAAATAACTTAGACGATAAAAGAAGACAGCAACGTTACACCCAGCAGAGCGGAAGAAAGTATAAACAACTGTCTTACGCGATCACACTTCGACATAAACACTTCGTCGTGATGATGGTGATACTCTTTGCTTTTGATGTAACTAAACAAGCGAACCTGTTTGGTCATATTGCCATGAGTTGTGAAGAATCCACCTCCGTCTACTTGTTGATAAAGTAGAGGATGTGCTTCTCGCATTATATAAATGAGTGTTCTTAGCGCAGTAAAATATCGCGCCCAGTTCACGCAAGTCACAACCATTAGTGCAAATAGAATAGTGTCGCCGCTGATCATCCTTTCCTCCCTACATCTTCATAAGAAAACTCAAAAGAAAAAGATAATCAGTGTCTTTCCCGTACTACCTAAACGGCAGGAGCTTCCATAATTGAAGATGAACCATCTTTTGCCAATTGCGCTAGGTCTTTATCAATAAAGAACAGTGCTTTACCGTCTTCACCAACAAGCTCTAGCTTATCCAATACACCTTTAAACAACTTCTCTTCTTCGTGTTGCTCTGCAACGTACCATTGCAGGAAGTTAAAGGTTGAGTAATCTTGTGTGCTGAAAGCAACGTGAGCCAGTTTGTTGATCTTTTGAGTAATCATCTGCTCATGTTCATAAGTTTCACGGAACACTGCACCAAGGCTATCAAATTCATGTTTTGGCGCTTCAATCGCACCTAGAATTGGCATTGCACCTGTTTCACTTACGTAAGTGAAAAGACGCTGCATATGTTCCATTTCTTCTACTGCATGAACACGCAGAAACTCTGCTGCACCTTCAAATCCTTTGTCTTCACACCAAGCACTCATTTGTAAGTATAGATTGGATGAGAAAAATTCTAGGTTAATTTGATCATTCAGTTGCTCAACCATAGTTTTTGACAGCATTTAAGACTCCTAATTACATCCTCAATTTTCTCTACTATATCACTATTTAATGAATATCTCGCAGGCCATTAGTTAACCAATATTTCGAGCTGTCATTACGCAAGACAGTGGATATGAGATCACTTCAGCAAAAAAAGCCATCGCATAGTGCTAATCTTAAATCAGACAATGAATAAAGGAGGTAGCGATATGAGTTACAAACATATTTTGGTCGCGGTCGATTTATCAGAAGACAGCAAATTAATTGTGGATAAAGCGGTAGCATTGGCTAAGCCATTGGAAGCCAAAGTCTCTTTTATCCATATCGATATTAACTACGCAGAGCTGTATACCGGCCTGATTGATATCAACATGGCAGAAACCCAACATAACGCGATGGAAGCATCTCGAGTTCAGCTGCAAAATTTTGCTGAGCATGCTCAATACCCAATCACCCATACCTTAGTGGGCAGTGGCGATTTGAGTCATGAGCTGTGTGACACCATCAACGAGTTTAATGTTGATTTAGTGGTTTGTGGTCACCATCAAGATTTCTGGAGCAAGCTACTTTCTTCAACACGACAACTGATCAACGCCTCTCCGGTTGATATGCTGGTCGTGCCTCTAAGAGATTCAGAAGACTAATGAATTAAGGTTAGGTAACATACAGCTCATATCTTATTAACGAAGTTTTACTATGAGCTATTTAGCTGGTGTTACCCTCCTATGGGCCTTCTCCTTTAGCCTGATCGGCGTTTACCTTGCTGGTCAGGTTGATGCTTGGTTCTCTGTACTGATGCGTGTTGCCCTTGCAGGTATCGTGTTTCTTCCTTTCCTAAAGTTTCGCGGCGTATCGCGTAAGCTGATCGCTAAATTGATGGCCATTGGTGGTATCCAGCTTGGCCTGATGTACTGCTTCTACTATCAGTCTTTCTTGCTGCTATCCGTTCCTGAAGTCCTTTTGTTTACCGTTTTTACCCCAATTTACGTCACGCTTATTTATGACTTCCTCAAAGGGCAATTCTCTCCGTGGTACTTAGTGACTGCGGCAATTGCGGTATTGGGCGCGGTATTCATTAAATTTGCGGGCATCAATGAGAACTTTTTAGTTGGCTTCCTCGTCGTGCAAGGGGCGAACCTGTGCTTTGCTATCGGTCAGGTGAGTTACAAGGTGGTGATGGAGAAGGAATCGACTGAATTACCTCAGCGAACCGTATTTGGTTACTTCTACTTGGGGGCGTTATGCGTCGCTTCCGTTGCTTTCATGCTACTGGGCAATCCAGAGAAGCTGCCAACCACCACTCTTCAATGGGGAATCCTGATCTACCTTGGCTTGATTGCTTCGGGGCTGGGTTACTTTATGTGGAATAAAGGCGCGTGCATGGTCAATGCTGGCGCACTGGCTGTGATGAACAATGTCTTAGTTCCAGCTGGCCTTGTGGTGAACATCCTGATTTGGAACAGAGATGTCGATTTGGTTCGATTGTCTATTGGTGGTGCCGTTATCTTGTTCTCTTTGTTCGTCAATGAGACGTGGGTGAAGAAGCGTGTTGCGAGAGATGCTAGCAATGCCTAGCGCGTTAAGCTAACAATCTGTATTTAGCTGACAAGCTTTAGTTAACTAACAAGCTGTATTTAGCTAATAGGCTTTGTTTGACTAGCAAGATTCTTATTTAAAATAATACCCAGAAAGCAAAAGAGCGACCGTAGGTCGCTCTTTTTAAATCATTTGTGTAGCAATAAGCTCTTCGAATTAACTTCAGTGGATGTGATTGTGGCTCACCACCTGAGTCTTGCTTTCAGTGAAGGCAACGTCATCAAGTTGTAGGTTGATGCGTTCAAGATCACTTTCCAGTTTTTGGCTTTTCTTAAACAGCTTTTGCTGTTTCTTAATCATCTTCGCTAGCTTTTTGTTGTACTTCTCTTGTTTCTTCGCCGCTTTCTTCGCTTGTTTGAGTTCAGCTTTCTCATCGCCGCTCGCCTTCGCCATCAATTTTTTCAGCTTGGCTTTTTTCAACGCGACTTTATCCGCTTTTTCTACGATAGCAGGATCAAAGATTTGTACCGTTGGCTCAACGCTGTCCATTACCTCGATAAGAGAAACTTCTGGAGTTGGCAATGTTTCAGCAAGTAGACCACACGCAACTTTTTCTTCAGCGGGTTTATTCTGACAATCAATCGGTGGGATGGCTGTTGGTTTGCATAGATTCGCTTGATCCGACGATGAGCGCGCACAAGAGCGGCACACGAACTTTGGTTCAGTCACCAAACTGTGGATTTCTCCCAAGTGCTCGGTGATATCTCGACGGTTTAACTTACAAAAGCGTTTAGCCATGCTACAACTCCAGCTAAGAATAATAATGATTCTTAGTTAGATATACATCCGTAACGCGACTATCGCAAGTGTTAAATAGTGATTTATCGTATTTATGACGGAAAATTTTCTTAGCGTGTCTCTAAGTTATTGATGCTTTAACTGAGTAATTAATACTTTACCTAGGTCATTGATGCTTTCACATACACATCAAAACGGTTCTTTTTAGTTTCGATCGCCATGCTCGGTTTTTGCTCGTCTAGCCACGCCGCGTAATCCGGTCTTTTGACCACAACTCGCTTAGATGCGAGCTTAAGGGCTGGTTGCAATAGAGCATCTGCATCCATATCGGCACCCACCAATGATTGGAATACACGCATCTCTTTCTTAACCAACGCCGATTTCTTCTTATTCTCAGGATGCGGGTACATTGGGTCTAGGTACACCACATCAGGCTGTTCGAAGTTTGGATCGTTGCTGAGTTTATCTAACGCATCGTGACTTGAAGCGTGAATCAACTTCATACGTTCAGTTACCCAACCACCGATGTCAGGGTCTTGCTGAGCTCGCTGCAAGCCATCATCAAGCAGTGCTGCCACAACAGGGTGACGCTCGACCATCTGTACTTTACAGCCCAACGAAGCCAGCACAAACGCATCACGTCCTAAACCAGCGGTGCCATCGAGGATAGTTGGTGTTGCGCCTTTTTTTAGACCTGCTGCCTTAGCAATTGCCTGACCTTTACCACCACCGAACTTACGTCTGTGACCGACTGCCCCTCCGACTAAATCAACAAAGATAGCACCAAGCTTCGGTTCATCGACTTTACGTAACTCAAGTCGCTCGCTAGTCAGTACCAAAGCGAAATCACTGTTTTCATCATGAGATAAATTCCAACGGGTCGCTAAGTCATTTAGATGATCGATTTGGGTGGCATCTTCGCAAATCAGTTGTAGTTGCAAGGTCGTCTCCAACAGACAGTAGTATTCAAAACAAAAGAAGCAACCAGTTTACCTGATTGCCTCAACAATACATATTAGCGGTGCAAACTATTAGTAGCTCTGAAAGCTATTAGCACTATAAACGATTAACGCGGCAAACGATTAGCACTGCTAGTGCTAAAGAATACTCATCGTGCAGCTTGGTTCAGTTAATCCAAGTACTCTAACGTTCGCTCTTTTTGTAACTCTTCAACGAGCTCAGCAAGTGGTTTAGGTCGGCCTATGATGTAACCCTGTGCGTAGTTCACACCAAGTTCGATCAGCTTGTCGATTATCTGGGTATTTTCAACAAATTCGGCCACTGTGTGTTTGCCCATCTGCTTAGCTAAATCATTGATCGAGCGAACCATCACATGGTCCATCTCGTTGACAGCAATATCACGCACAAACAAGCCATCGATTTTCACGATGTCGACCGGCAGTTTCTTTAAGTAACCAAACGACGATAATCCAGAGCCAAAGTCATCCAGTGCAATCATACAACCAAGCTCTTTGATTCGAGTAAAGAACTTGATCGCCTGCTTCATGTTACTCATCGCAGCCGTTTCGGTGATCTCTAAACAGATTTTATGGCACGGTATCGACGAGTCTCTCAAGCTCTCAATCAAGAATTCGACAAATTCTCGATTACCCATCGAATGACCAGAAAGGTTGATTGAACACATCCCTAGTTCCTCAATAACCTCAGGGCGTTGCTCCAACCAACTCAAGGTTTGACTCACGACTTGGCGGTCAATCAAATGCGCGATGTTATAGCGTTCTGAGGCTGGCATGAAGATCCCCGGGGAGATGTATTCACCGTGGATATTCTTGATACGAACCAAGATTTCGAAGTGCATTTTCTCGCTGTTTTTATCTAGGCCAAGAATGCGCTGAGCAAACAACTCTAAGCGATCGTTAGCCAAAGCCTCATGCACTAGATTGACGCATTCCATCTCTAGGTGACGACGACGCAGGTCTTCATCATCTTGATGGTAAAGGTTGTAACGGTTACGCCCTTCCTCTTTAGCAGCATGGCAAGCAGCATCAGCCTGAGCGTGTACCATCTGTGGTGAGGCCGCAGTATGGTCAATCAATCGGATACCAATGGAGCTGGTAAGATTAAGGCGAATATCACCCCACAAGAATGGGTTCTCACTCATCGTCGAGATAATACTGCGACACACATTCACCGCATCTCGCTCAGTACAGTCTTTCATTAATACTGCAAATTCGTCACCACCCATTCGCGCTAACACGGCATTGTATGGCAGAACCTCTTCCAGCAGCTTGGCACTAAACATGATTGCGGCATCACCCGCTTCATGCCCCGCCGTATCGTTCAAGACCTTGAGTTGGTCTAAATCCAAGAACAGCATAGCGTGAGTTCGCATGTGGCTCTCAACCTCTTTGAGCGCCTTTTGCAGCTCTTGCTCAAAGTGGTTACGGTTAAATGTGTCCGTCAGCAAGTCATAACGAGCTTGATATTCTAGCTTTTCAGACAACTCACGAGTTTCGGTAATGTCTTCTCCAACAATCAACAGCTGATCAGACTCAACCAGCGGGCGAATATTTTCACGAATCCAGATTGTGCTGCCATTAGCATGGCGATATTCAATATCACGACGCCATACGCCACGAATCTTATGCTGTGGTTGCAATAAAATATGACGCGGGATCATTGAGTTTTCATCGACATAGAACTCTCTAGGGCGATGACCTAATAGCTGATCTAGCGGGTAACCTAGTAACTGCTCAGCAAACTGATTGACTTGTTGAATGCGATTATTGCCATCGAGCGTAATCATCATCACGGGTTGTTTGTCGTAATACAGTTTGAGATTCGCTTCACGCTGGAACAACTTATTCTCCGCGAGCTTACCCGAGGTAACATCACGAGCTTCAAATAAGAACTGAACATCATCCTCTTCACTGCCCGGCATAGGCTTTAAAGAGATATCCAACACCATCGCACCACGATCACGACACCACACCTCAGCTTCAAATCGCAAAATCTGATGTTCATCGCTCGAGATAAAGTATTCTTTCAGTTCTTGCCTTGCTGAGTCTTCCCAGTGTTGGTGGCTTTGAAGAGGTGTTCCCAATTTATAGCCTTGGTTATAAAGCAGCTCATGTAACTTGCTGTTACTCGACAGCAATACACCGCCCTTATCAATGATCCCCATGAACTGCAGGCTTTGGTCGAATATCGACTCCAATAACAGTTGGCTTTGTCGGCTGGTACGCTCACTTTTCTTAAGACGATTGAGGTAATACACCAAGGTCGCGATGACACACGACATCACCAAAAACAGCAAACCTATGGTGCGAATTTCATCTCGGTAGCGCACTAAAAATGACTTAGGCTTGTTGAGAAAAGTCACCGCAGCTTCATTCTCTGCACCCAAATCCCATCGTGATATTTGTTGGTAATCGAGTTTAATTTCTGGCGCGCCAGCAACCACTTGGGGCAGCGGTTTATCCGGATTAGTGAGCACATTCAGTAGCACTCGCCCAGTGTCTCGTCCTTGCGTTTCTCCACTGTGGATCACGCCACCAATCGCACCAAACCCAAGTCCTAAATCATGCACAATATACAATGGCATCTGAGTTTTTTTGTTGAGCTGACGCCAGTCTTCTTTGCTGCTGACACGACCATTGATGTCGCGGTAGTAGGCCCAGAACAACAAGCTTTTGGTTAGATCAGCGCGTTGCGCGAACGTCATCAGTTCTTGATAAGAATCAGGCGTATATTGCTCCACCAGCCCAGAAAACTCAGGACGTTTTTGTAGGAAGAGATCCACTTGAGCGCGAATAGCTTCACCCGTTACCGAGTGATCGGTAACCACGTAAACTTTTTTAACCGTCGATTGAAGTCGATTGATCAGCTCAATATTGCTCGCCATATCAATATCTTCAGTGATACCGGTTGCGTGCAAGCCTTCAATCATTTGCGGAGAGAAATTGTTGATGCCACCAAAAATAACGGGCGTGCCATTGAGTTCGGGCGCTAAGCGTTTCATCAGATTGAGGGCGTTATTATCACTGACGACTACAGCGGCAAACTCTTCATGCGACAGCTTGGTGCGGTATAGCTGATAAATTCGCTCTAAGTATTCAGCGTTTTGAGTTCGCTTGGTATCGAGATAAACAACCCGGTAAGACAACCCATCTCGATCGAGTTCTTCAGCCAGCCCTTTATGGAAATCATCCGTCCAAAAAAAGCCTTGATGATAAGAGTGAATAACCAACACATCTTTTGCCTGAGCTGAAGCAAAAACACTCCAACACATCACAATAAAAAATAACGAAAATCGCACTGAATTCACCCTAACCCTATAGTTACTGCTAATATTATCACCCTTGGCTATGATGTGTACTCAAGCCGGTATGTTTTTCATTCAATCTAAGGATTATGCATGTCCACAACTACAGCTCGTCTAGATGATCTAGACCGTGCCATTCTCAAAACTTTGATGGAAGATGCACGTACTCCTTATGCTGAAATGGCAAAGCAGTTCGATGTCAGCCCTGCGACGATTCACGTTCGCATCGAAAAGATGAGATCAGCAGACATTATTGAGCGAACAGAAGTTGTGGTAAACACCAAAAAGCTAGGCTACGACGTATGCTGCTTTATTGGTATTAACCTTAACGCAGCCCGCGACTACCACTCGGCCATTGCGAAGCTGAATGCTTTAGATGAAGTAGTCGAGGCGTACTACACCACCGGTGCTTACAATATTTTTGTAAAGCTGATGTGTAAGTCGATCGAAGAGCTGCAGTTCGTACTGATTGATAAATTGCAGGCGATTGACGAGGTTCAGTCGACAGAGACACTAATTTCGCTGCAAAACCCTATCAATCGCAATGTGAATCCCTAGCTCACATACGAACTAGGTTCTTTGGGGTGTCCCAAAAAGAAAAGGCTGAACGCAATGTTCAGCCTTTAATCTATCTAGCTTATGTCGTCTCGAATCTAAGCTCTGTTACCTAATATAAGCTATGCAGCTAGCAATAAGGTAATCACAAACCTAAGCTTGAATACCCGCATGACGCAGCATCGCGTCGATTTGAGGCTCACGACCACGGAAGCGTTTGAACAGCTCCATTGGCTCTTCACTGCCACCCATCTCAAGGATGTTGTTCAGGAAGCGATTACCCGTTTCAGTATTGAAGATACCTTCTTCTTCAAATGCAGAGAACGCATCTGCAGACAATACTTCTGCCCACAGGTAGCTGTAATAGCCTGCACTGTAGCCACCAGCAAAGATGTGACCAAAGCTGTGTGAGAATCGGTTCCAATCTAGGCTTGGCAGTACCGATACCTTAGACTTAACATCCGCTAGCGTTTCGAGTACGCGAGCACCGACTTCTGGATCGTATTCAGTGTGTAGCGTGAAATCGAACAAACCAAGCTCTAGCTGACGCAGGATAAACATCGCTGACTGGAAGTTCTTCGCCGCTAGCATCTTCTCTAGCATCTCTTTCGGTAACGCTTCACCGGTTTCAAAGTGACCAGAGATGAACGACAGCGCCTCCTCTTCCCAACACCAGTTTTCGAGGAACTGACTTGGTAGCTCCACTGCATCCCAAGGCACGCCATTGATACCTGACACAGCACCCGCATCAACTTGCGTTAACATATGGTGAATACCGTGGCCGAATTCGTGGAATAAGGTAACCACTTCATCGTGAGTAAATAGCGCAGGCTTATCACCGACTGGCTTGTTGAAGTTACACGTTAGGTAAGCAACAGGCGTTTGTAACTCGCCAGATTGAGTAATGCGACGACCGCGACAGTCATCCATCCAAGCGCCGCCACGTTTGTGTTCACGTGCGTATAGATCTAGGTAGAAGCTACCGCGCAATGTTCCTGTCGCATCAAAGATGTCGAAGAAGCGCACTGAATCATGCCATGTATCCACACCTTCACGCTCAGTCACCGACATACCAAACACACGGTTCAGTACTTCGAACAAGCCAGAAACCGCGTTCGACTCAGGGAAGTATGGACGAAGCTCTTCATCAGAGATCTCGAACAAGTTCTGTTTTTGTTTCTCGCTGTAGTAAGCGATGTCCCACAGGTTTAGCTCAGAGACACCAAACTCTTTCTCAGCAAACTGACGTAGCTCTTCTACTTCGCGCTCACCTTGTGGTTTGGCTTTTACTGCTAGGTCGTTAAGGAAACCAAGTACTTGGTCTGGCGTTTCTGCCATCTTAGTCGACAAAGATTTTTCGCTGTAAGTGCTAAAGCCAAGCATGCGTGCGATCTCGTGACGCAGCTTAAGTTGCTCTGTGATGATCTCAGTGTTGTCCCACTTGCCAGCATTTGGACCGCGATCTGAAGCGCGCGTTACGTAAGCTTCGTAAAGCTCTTTACGTAGTTCTTGGTTATCACAGTACGTCATCACCGGTAGGTATGATGGGATATCCAGAGTCAGTAGGTAACCTTCCTGCTCTTTAGCTTCTGCCGCGGCTTGTGCTGCCGCCAGTGCTGATTCAGGCATACCGGCCAGTTCAGCTACGTCTGTGATCTGCTTGCTCCAACCCATGGTTGCATCAAGCACGTTATTTGAGAATTGAGAACCTAGCTCAGACTGGCGCTTGCTGATCTCACCGTAGCGATGCTGTTCGTCTGCGGGTAAGCCAATGCCTGATAATTCAAAATCACGCAGTGCGTCAGTGATGGTTTTTTGTTGAGCTTGGTTTAATGCCGAGAATGCTTCGCTCGCCTTGATCGCTTTATACGCTTCGAACAAACCTTTGTGTTGGCCGACCCACGTGCCGTACTCAGAAAGTACAGGCAGGCAGCTCTCATAAGCGTCACGCAGTTCGTCGCTGTTCATCACAGAATTCATATGGCTTACAGGTGACCAAATACGGCCTAAACGATCATCCACTTCATCAATTGGAGCAACGAGGTTGTCCCAGCTTGGTGAAGTATTACCTTCAAGTACTTGTTCTATCTTGTTGCGACACTCTTCAATCACTTGCTCAACCGCTGGCTTAACGTGCTCAGGTTTGATCTGTGAAAACGGAGGTAAGTCCGTGAAGGTTAATAGCGGATTAGACATATAAACATTCCTTTGGCTTTAGAGACTTTCGTCTTTTTTGTAATGAGGTCGTCTTACAGTCATCAGGCTCAGGGTCGCCCTAAAAAATCACCTGCGAATAGTTATTAGATAGTGCCCAACAAGGCAAATTTCAATAGTAGAACCAATAACTAACTGCATATTGCTAGCGACTGTTCCTGAATTGTTCGAGAATTTATGGTCCATTGGGGGTTATAATAGTCAAACTAACCCCACCTACACTAACCACACTCTAATTCGAGAGTGTTACGAGAGTTTAATTTGTTAAGTTATCGCCACAGCTTCCACGCGGGCAACCATGCCGACGTAGTAAAGCATATCGTACAGAGCCTTATTCTTAATTCTTTGAAACAAAAGGATAAGCCTTTTGTTTACCATGACACTCACTCTGGTGTAGGTCGTTACGACTTAACGCATGAATGGTCTGAAAAAACGGGCGAATACAAACAAGGTATTGCACGCGTCTGGGCACAAACAGAACTTCCTGAAGACATTCAAAGCTACCTTGAGTCTATCTCTGCACTCAACAATGGCGAAAAACTGCGTTTCTACCCAGGTTCACCACGTGTTGCACGTGCACACCTGCGTGATCAAGACCGCATGGTATTAACCGAACTTCACCCAGCCGATCACCCTCTGCTTGAGCAAGAGTTCCACCGCGATCGTCAGGTATCTATCTACAAAGAAGATGGCTTCCAACGCCTAAAAGGCAGTCTGCCACCTAAAGAACGTCGTGGTTTGGTTCTTATCGACCCACCTTACGAGCTGGCAAAAGAGTATCGTGATGTTGTGACTGCGATTGCTCAAAGCCATAAGCGCTGGGCAACTGGTATCTACGCAATTTGGTACCCAGTAGTAAATCGCTGTGATATCGAAGATATGATCGAAGGCCTTGAAGGCTTAGGCATCAACAAGATTCTACAAATCGAACTTGGCGTATCACCAGACACCAACGAGCGTGGTATGACGGCATCAGGCATGATTGTTATCAACCCACCTTGGAAGCTAGAAAGCCAAATGAACGAAATTCTTCCATTCTTGAAGGAAGCAATTGCGCCGGCAACCGGTCACTTCAAAGTAGAGTGGATCGTACCCGAGTAATCTCGAACTTAACGTCATCGTCTGACGAATACTCAGCAGACTGTGACGTACACGAATAAATTTTAAACAGGGAGATTGAGTTCAACCGATCTGCCCTCAATATAATAATTAGACAATTTAAGAATCTATAGGACGTAGGTGTTCAGTGCGCTCACTGTACCCACAACCTTCAATAAATGGAGAAAGTAATGGCGACTCATTTTGATTACATCTGTATCGGCGGCGGTTCAGGCGGCATCGCATCAGCTAACCGCGCAGCAATGCACGGTGCAAAAGTTGCACTTATCGAAGCTCAAGACCTTGGTGGTACTTGTGTAAACGTTGGTTGTGTTCCTAAAAAGGTTATGTGGCACGGTGCTCAAGTTGCTGAAGCAATCAACCTATATTCAAAAGACTACGGCTTCGACGTTGACGTAAAAGGCTTCAACTGGGGCAAACTGGTTGAAAACCGTCAAGCGTACATTGGTCGTATCCACCAATCTTACGATCGTGTTCTTGGTAACAACAAAATAAACGTAATCAAAGGCTTTGCTAAGTTTGTTGACGAAAAGACCGTTGAAGTTAACGGTGAACACTACACCGCAGATCACATCCTGATCGCAGTAGGTGGTCGTCCAACCATTCCAAACATCCCTGGCGCAGAGCACGGTATCGACTCAAACGGGTTCTTCGACCTGATGGAGCAACCTAAGCGTGTTGCTGTAATCGGCGCAGGCTACATCGCAGTAGAAATCGCAGGCGTACTAAGTGCACTTGGCACAGAGACACACTTGTTCTGTCGTAAAGAGTCACCACTTCGCAGCTTCGACCCAATGATCGTTGAGACACTGGTTGAAGTAATGGAAGCGGAAGGCCCAACACTTCATACGCACTCAGTTCCTAAAGAAGTAGTGAAAGAAGCAGACGGCACGCTGACTCTGCACCTAGAGAACGGCAACACTCAAAACGTTGACCACCTAATCTGGGCTATCGGCCGCCACCCAGCGACTGACGCTATCAACCTAGCATCAACGGGTGTTGTAACTAACGACCGTGGCTACATCAAAGTAGACGAATTCCAAGCAACCAACGTTCCTGGCATCTACTGTGTTGGCGACATCATGGAAGGCGGCATCGAACTAACACCTGTTGCTGTTAAAGCCGGTCGTCAGCTTTCTGAGCGTCTATTCAACGGTCAAACAAACGCAAAGATGGACTACACGCTCGTTCCTACTGTTGTATTCAGCCACCCACCTATCGGCACCATTGGTCTAACGACTCAAGAAGCTGAAGAGCAATACGGCAAAGACAACATCAAGGTATACACGTCTGGTTTTACTGCAATGTACACTGCAGTCACTCAGCACCGTCAACCTTGTAAGATGAAGCTAGTATGTGCTGGCGAAGAAGAGACTGTAGTTGGCCTACACGGCATCGGTTTCACTGTTGATGAAATGATTCAAGGCTTCGGCGTTGCAATGAAGATGGGCGCAACCAAAGCAGATTTCGACTCTGTTGTGGCGATTCACCCAACTGGCAGCGAAGAATTTGTTACCATGCGTTAATCGCAAATCATAAGATTGAAGAAAGAAGCAGGCTTAGGCCTGCTTTTTATTAACCAGCTTGAACAAAAAAAGAACGCACAACGTACTGATATATAAAAAATTATAAAAGATTGTCAAATCTCAGCAAAATCTATAGTTCGTGCTTATAGAATCCCGTTCATAGTAATTCTTGAACAAGTGATAATGTCAGTAGCCAACACCCGCATCACCGATCTTTTTTATCAATTATTGGATCTATCTGAGGCAGAAAAAACAAAATATCTAAAAGAATTAAAAGCACACCAAGTCGATCTATATGACAAGATTTATCCCTTTATCTGCACCTCAGAGCTAGAGCCTATTACACATTTATTTGGTCTGGGTGCCCTCCAAGCTACAAACAAAAAAGCGACTTATTCTGATACATACATTGATAAGTACCGCCTGTCTTACGAAATAGGTCGTGGAGGTATTGGTGTTGTCTATGCGGCGACTCGAGTGGACAAGACATTTCATCAAAATCTTGCCATAAAACTCATTCAGCCAACACTGTCTCACCTCATAGATAAAGAATACTTATTTCATGAAGCCCAAGCACTTGCGACGTTGAACCATCCATATATAACCAAAGTGATGGATGGAGGGACGCATGAAGGTTCTGTTTATATTGTAATGGAACACATAAAAGGTTGTACCCTTAGTGAATACCTTGCTACGTATGCATTAAACAAAACAAAGAAGCTCAATCTATTTTTAAAGATATGCGCTGCTATCTCACACGCACACAAACACCAAGTTCTGCATACCGATTTAAAGCCAGAAAATATATTAATCGATTGTGAAGGTCACCCGAAGATACTCGACTTTAATTTAATGAGAGGAATCAGTGACCAATTATCTGCTTTCCCAATCACAATCAATGCCTACAGCCATGACTACGCTAGCCCAGAGCAAATCAACGGAAGCCCACCCACTGTCCAATGTGACATTTACGCTCTAGGAAAGATCTTAACTTTCATGTTTCCTAAACTACCGATAAGTCAGGGTGACCTTCGCTGCATAATTCAAAAGGCAACACGACGCCACGCCTTACTGCGCTATTCGAGCACCAATGAATTATACAACGACATCAAGCAGCTGCTCGCTTGCCGTCCGATCACAGCACATCAAGATCAACCATTCTACTCCGCCCTGAAACTATGCCAGCGCCATCCAATTCAATGTGCTTTGTCTGCAGTACTTATCTCATGTGGTGTAGGGCTCTACGCGCCTTTAATTAAAAAAAGCCAACAGCTTCAAATAGAAAAACGAGCATCAGAGAGAGTCACAAAACAATTTGTCCGGACACTTTCTCAAATAAAGGAAAGCCATAAAACGAAAGCATCAATCAATGCGGTACTCAAGCATACGCACAAAGCTGTTTTAGGAGACCCAGACATACCAACAAAAACAAAGGCGAAGCTATTACAAATAATCACCCCGCAGGCTGTTCGCTCAGAATCAAAAAAAGGAAACTGCTAAATATGAGTAACCAACTAACCGACATCGAATCGATCGTGAGCGATTGGAAAGCAGGCTATAAAGGGGCTGAACAAAAACTCTATCATTTCGCTTACTCACACCTTTACACACTCGCCCAACAGGAGCGAAAACGGAGTACAACCAAGCATGAACAAAGCTGTTGGGTATCTTGGAATAGTATCAATAATACAACGGCTTTGGTTCACGATGCTTACCTCAAGCTCTCTTCTGCTGACACTCAATCAATAAAAAACACTCGCGATTTTTTATTGCTGGCAACAAAAATAATGCGACAAATACTCATCGATAATGCTCGACGTCAACAGGCACAAAAACGCCAACAACCTACATCCATGAACCATCCAGAACAAGTGCATTTCGAACAACTAATCATTATGGATAAAGCGGTTGATCACTTCACTCTAAACTACCCAAGACAATCAAAAGCGTTCAAGTTGAAATACCTTATGGGTCTTCAAACTCAAGAAATTAGCCAACTTCTAACCTGTAGCGATAGCTTAATTGAAAAAAACTTAAAATTTTCTCGCTTCTGGTTAACGAGGAAAATAAACGCACACCAAACCCAAACCTATTGACATTAAATTTACGGGATTTCACTCTAATTTCGCGTCTTGTGAGATGAAGATAATATGAGTTGACGAAATGATTCAAGGCTTTGGCGTTGCTACAAAAATTAACCGACCTCGCTGTTGATCCGATGACAACTAGATAAACCAGAAGCTGTGCTTTTGGTTTTTTCATTTCTAGCGCACATGAACCTTCAAACAACCATCAACGTAGATACAAAAACCAAAACCTATCTAGAACAGCAATGGAGTTTGTGATGAATCTACTAATTGAGTCATTTGAAGGCGGGATCTACTTGGCTTACCAAATCGTTGGCGAGCAAAAGCAATTAATTAAAGACGACCACCAGCACCCAATGAAGTTTTTGAGTGTTAACCAAGCACGCGACCACTTTAGCGACCAAGGCGTGGCGTCGGCAATGCTGGTTCACAACAGTGCCTACGACGAAATGTGTGGTGAGCATTGTGGCCACACCCAACCGTTCGAGATTGATTTGAAGTGGAGTTAAATCAACTTCAAATCAATCGCGATAAAAATTAAAAGGCTTACATCAATGTAAGCCTTTCTTATGGGAATCACTTTCCCTTTTATTCATTTAAATCAACGCAATGTCCGCTTCTGTCTGCGTTTGATGTTTTGCTCTTTCACAATAAAATCGAACAGTGGGGCGAAGAGGTTGGCGAACAAGATAGCTAGCATGATGCCCTCTGGATAAGCAGGGTTGAGCACGCGAATACCAACCGTCATCACACCGATAAGAATCCCGTAAGCCCATTTACTCTGATTGGTAAAAGCAGCAGAAACTGGGTCGGTCGCCATAAAGAAAGTACCAAAGGCAACGCCACCCAACACAAAGTGCCAGTAGAACGGCATAGAAAACATCGAGTTGGTTTCGGATCCGATCCAATTCATCAAACTAGAGGTCGCCACAAGGCCGATAATCACACCCGCAACAATGCGCCAAGAGGCTATCTTCATGGCAATCAGAATCAGCCCCGTCAACATGATAAGCAGTGACGACACCTCACCCATCGAGCCCGGTATATTACCGATAAACGCATCCATCCAGGTGATCGCCTCGCCAGTCATATTATTGATAAGCGAAGTACTGCCACCCTCATACCATTGACTCAGTGGTGTCGCGCCTGAATAGCCGTCAGCGGCAACCCACACAAGCCCACCCGACATGTTGGCTGGATAAGCGAAGTAGAGAAACGCGCGGCCTGCTAGTGCAGGGTTAAGGAAGTTTCGTCCTGTACCACCGAACAGCTCTTTGGCGACAACTATACCAAAAGTGATACCTAATGCGGCTTGCCAGAGCGGAATGGTTGGCGGGAGGATTAGTGCAAACAGCACCGAGCTAACAAAGAAGCCTTCATTAACTTCGTGCTTGCGAACGACTGCAAACAAGACCTCCCAGAAGCCACCCACAACAAACACTGTGGCATAAACAGGTAGAAAATAGAGTGCACCAAGCAACATCTGACTTGCCCAGCCACTTGCTATCAATGACTGCGCATCACCAAATGCCCATGACAAGCGCCAGCTGCTTTCAATAACAGAGGTAAGTTCGTTAAGTTGATAACTGGACGTTAATGCGAGGAAGCTTTGGTGTCCGACGTTATACATCCCCCAAAACATCGCGGGAAAGGTCGCTAGCCACACCAGGATCATGATTCGTTTGAGATCGATACTGTCTCTAACATGGGTCTGACCTCGGTTTACGTTGCCAGGCGTATAAAATATGGTGGCGAACGCTTCATACACTGGATACCATTTTTCATACTTACCACCCGCTTCGAATTGAGGGGATACGCCCTCTAACCACTTATTCAATTTCATATCTTTATAACCTCATTTTATGTGAGTCAATGGCAATACGAAACAAATAAGGTTAGAGAGCAATTTGCATAGTCCACCTTCATAAAGCGGACCTTTAACCAACTATTTGCCATGAGTCTCTGAGAAATAATCAAGAACCAAACTTTGGGGAGAAGATCACACATCGTTTTTCCCTGAAAATTTCTCAAAAATGCGACTAGTTAGCTCATTTTTTCATATGCAATTGATAAAAATATCGAAAAAGCATCTAAAATTCTTATAGAATGCGCGCATAATAAAAAACATAAAAAAGATCAGTTGTGCAAAATAAAAGCAGTGGTTCCACTGAGGTCTTTTATCACCTCATGGATCTCTCCGACGCGGAAAAAAGTCTCTATCTAGAGCGACTAGAGCAAGAACAACCCAGCTTATATCAGCAAATACTTCCTCTCATTAACGAAGTATCCTCAGAGCAGATAACATCACTGCTCGGCTTTCACGCACAACAAGCAACAGGATCCGAACTTAGCCTCACCGACACCTTAGTCGATAAATACTATATATCTCATGAGCTCGGTCGCGGTGGTATGGGAGTTGTCTACTCAGCCAGTCGAGCAGATAGGACCTTTGAACAAGACTTAGCGATCAAATTCATACAGCCAGCTCTTACACATATTTTAGGTAAGCATGCTCTATTCCAAGAAGCGCAATTACTCGCACATTTAAACCATCCATGTATAGCCAAAGTGTTTGACGGCGGAGTCTACGAAGAGTCGGTCTACATTGTGATGGAACGGGTTGAAGGGGAAACACTTTCTCTGTACTTACAGAATCGTTCTTTCAGTGAAAAACAAAAGCTCAGTTTATTTAAAGAAATTTGTTCAGCAATTGAACATGCCCATCAGAAACAAGTACTGCATGCTGATCTCAAGCCTGAAAATATCTTAATTGACCCTTTGGGTTCACCTAAGATTCTCGACTTCAATCTAACCCAAAAGGTCAAACAACCTGCACCCCACCAAAGCTCAGATGCCTCCATACTAACAGCCTACAGCAAGGCCTATGCCAGCCCAGAGCAGATTGCAGGTCACTTCTTAACTCAACAAAGTGATATTTACTCACTGGGTAAGGTTCTAGCATTGATTTTTGACTCTTCTTCAAACTTAGATATTAATCTAATTGTAGAAAAAGCGACAAACCACGAACCTTATCGTCGCTATGCCAGCGTAAGTGAATTGCGCCAAGATATAGTACGTATCTTAGAGTTCCGCCCCATTTCTTTGAGAGAGAAGCAGCCGCTCTATTCATTAGCAAAGCTCTTAAAGCGACGCCCGGTGCAGAGTGCTCTAACGATTCTATTACTTCTGTCAGGCGCCACATTTTCAACAGCGATATTCCATAAGAATGTGCAGCTACAAAAAGAAAAGCTAGTCGCGGAAGAGATGATGTATGAAGTGACGAGCCTGCTGTTTCATGCCAAAGGCAGTGATGCAGCAAAAATGTCAGTAGGCACGATGCTTGAACTCACTAGACGTCGGATATTATCAAACCCTGATTTACCCAAAGACGTTAAACAAAAAATGCTATTAGCCATGCTGACGCCATCACCTGAAAAGTCCGTGATTAACAAAAATAAAGAAAAGTCATCCAATAATTAATTATGAAAAAAATACTTCTCCTACTGATAACTCTCTATTCAACAAGTCTTTACATTCGTGCTAATGGTAGCGAACCTCTCACCGGGTATTTTATTGATTCCCCAGTATCAGGGCTTTACTACGAAACCAGCTCCAATCTTTCGGGCACCACTGATAAAGGGGCATTCCAATACAATTCAGGTGATATCGTCAGCTTTTTTATTGGCACCGACAATTCGGGTTACTTGCTGACAACGCTTTCTGGCCAGGAGGTAATAACACCAACCCTCTCGTCAACTCGTCCAAGCCGCAGCATCAACATGACTCGTTTACTTCTATCGCTTGATGATACTCCAGAACACCGCGATGAAATCATCTTAGCGAGTAAAGTTTTATCTGACGTAGAGTTTCAAAAGAAGCTCAAAAATCTCGACTTAAGCTACTTAGATGCTCAAGAATTAGGCATTGATCTTGTTTCAGTCAAAGAAGCTGCAAGACACCTCAACCAGAGCCAAGAATACATCAAGAATAACTTCGCCTCAGAGGAAATCATTTTTTCTCCGAAAGACAAAGTGCTTCATAATATTATTATTGCTAAGAAAGACTATGCCGGACGCGCCTGCTTTTACGACTTAGCTCATCACACTAATCCAAAATACAAAGGTCCGATTGGAGAGCTTAGTTACCAAATCACAGACACAGAACTCATTCAGTTCCCAGGAACCGGCGACTATTTTAACGGATGTAACCTACGCCCTTACCAGACACCCCAGAAGATCATTCGCGAGCCATTATCCAACAGCGATGGTTGGACAGGCTTTACCAGTTGCGCTCAAAAAGGCTGCACACGCCATGATTTGAGTGGATTCTCAATTGAAGACTACAACGATGAAGGGGACTGGAAGTACCGTACCGTTGCATTGGATTTTGATACCGAAACTGAGCTATTGATGGAAAAAACCCAAGGTTTGGGACAGAAAGAACACATCCGTCACTCAAACAAAGCTGAGATGATTTGGTTTACCTACACCAATGATCGCGGTAATCACATCCCTTATGAAGGTGTTTGGCAACATACTCAATATCAACAAGCCGACATCATAAATGAGTGCCTACTCATCAAAGATAAACGCATTTTTCTTGGCCCAAGCGACACTGAGACATGCTCAACAAACCACCAGCAATACACGCAAGAGGTTACAGAAAAATTTGGAGATATGTGGTGGCTGACGAACCCAGAGCCTACAACTTCTCTTGCCCAGATGAATGTCACCGTGCGTTGGTATGACTCAGTACCACAGCAGCATTTCACCGCATGGGAATATTTACCTGCAGGTCAAGATTGGGACCAAGGCATACTCTATAGATTCAAACAAAAAATTTCACTAAACCCTGATAAATCCCATAATATCAGCACCCTATCAGTTTCTGAATTTACCAAGGTGAGGTCTAACAGCTAATGGCAACTGCAACTCCAGATATCACACAAATCATCCAACAATGGCAATCCGGCGATAAAAGTGCCGAAACCGATTTATATCAATTCGCTTACTTACAACTAAGACACATTGCTCAACAAGAACGGTCTCGCAGCGCCCAAAAATATGGTACTGATAATCAAGTACTGAGCGACAGCATGAACAGCACGACTGCTTTGATTCATGACGCTTACCTGAAGATCTCCTCATCTGACCTTCAATCGATCAAAAATAAAAAAGACTTTTTCCTTATGGTTGCAAAAGTGATGCGCCAGATTTTAATCGATAATGCTCGCCACCTTCAGGCAAAAAAACGCCAACAGATAACCATACTGAGCGACAGCCAAGACGATAGGTTCGAGCAATTAATGATCATGGATAAAGCGATAGATAACTTCAGTATTCATTATCCACGACAGTCTCAAGCCTTCAAGCTCAAGTACTTGATGGGTATGAAAAATAGAGAGATTAGCGAGCTCCTAGAGTGTAGTGAAAGTCTGATTGAGAAAGATCTCAAGTTCTCTCGCTATTGGCTACAGAGCAAATTGGTATAACGCATGAAAAAACGTGTATATCTTGTTGTGTTAGTTGGGTGTAGTAGTTTGTTTGGGCTTCCATCATGGTTAGCTTCACAAGAACCGTCCACTCAGTCATTGTTAAAAGAAACCAAGTCATCGTTATCCGACCCGGCGTCCTCTAGGACTGGCTCAAACGAGGCTGCTTCCACTCCATCGAATGATTCAGAAGCATCCATAAAGGCTTTCATTGAAAGTAAACCAAAACAGACGCTCAAGGTCGTGGCTACCTCTGCATTGACTGCCTCCGGGGAGCCTGAGTTTTTACGAGAAGAATTCAAACCAATTGACACTGTTACTCAAACGTTGATTGTGTCAAATGAAGGCGAACGAACAGACCGCAATCAGAAACCACGAGTAAACTCAGCGATCCAGCAGAGTATTCAACACGAAATCAATCAATGGCCCTTAACGGAAAACTCTCCGATTAACCACTCGGTTGATATTACAGGACTATTTGAAGATCCTGATGATGACCTACTGACGACACAAGTCGCCGTTAATCACCCGAAGTTCTCAGTTTCGAATCTCGGCGAAAAGACAAGCATCCAAGGCACCCCAAAAGTAGGTGAGGCGCCAACTCAGCTTATTGCTCGAGCCAAAGATAATTACCATGGTTCAGAAGAGAATGCATGGGTTACAACCCGCTTTTCTCTCCCTTCAATCTCTTCAGGGCTTGAGGACGATGGTTTGCACCCTTTGATTGGTGAAACTTGGTATCGACTGGAAACCAACCATCGATTTTCAGGCAAGACTTACAATTATGAAAAGGTATACTGCGAAGCTTTTAAATTTATCAATGATGAAGTGTTCTTCGCATCTTCGAACACCTTAACCACCTGCCCGAATGAATATGAACTGCGTATAGTAGGGAGTTATCAGGTTGATGGTGATGATCTTATTGTCTCTAGCACTCAGTCAATATTTGACCATGATATGCGTTGGAAAATCTTGGAAACCTATCCAAGTCACCCGACGTTCACCACCGCTCATGTGACACAAGTAAAAATGGGCAATGAATATGAAACTTATACGGTTGCCTCTAAAACTCAAATAGAGCAACGCATAAACACTATTACAGGCTTAGAGGCGCTACAACTGACACCAGTCAACTATATGTACTTGGCTAACGACGGTCACTACTACTTAGGATGGTATGGCATGCATATTGGTAATTACCAATTAACGAACCCAGACTGGCCCGATGAGATGGATGGTGACTTAAATATACAGTCTTACAATACAACAGTTATTTGCGAAGATTTACTCGACAAGTTTAATCACTACTCTGTTGGTGGGCAAGGCGTATATGGCGATATCATAGGTCAAACCATCGGCGAAAATTTCGAGCCTATCGAGTGTGAAGGACGACCACTGGGCCACCTTCAATATTCCTTCTTCGATGTCGACTTTTTAGAGTTTGATGAGTTCAAGCATGGCGAAGTATTTAGCATCATACTTCGCCCCAAGCTCGAGTGGCGTCATAAGGTTGAAGAGATCAAACTCAATGTTAGATTCCTAGGCCCGGATGGTTAAAAGCTCCATAATGCCTGCAAGCCGGTACTGAATGTATAGGTGTCGGCTTCAAACTAAGCTGTAAACCCGATCTCAGTTCGTAGATCATATCCCTCGACAGCCTCTCTGTAACCAAAGACGAAAAACTAGATGCCTGCAAATAAAGTCAAATATATTTTGTGGCTTTTTTCGGAATTTACGTGTGTTGTAAAACAAACGATACCCAGTAAAATATGCGCCCAGATAGTATAAACCCCAGAACAAGGAACAAGCAGAGCTTGGCTAGAGCTCGCTAAAAAGGATATTACATGAAAAAAGTTAGTTTACTAGCAGCGTCAGTGGCTTTCGCCTTAACAGGCTGTGGTGGTTCAGACGGTGATAGCGGTGATAGCGCTCGTGGTGCGGTGATTACCGCTATTGATGGTTACTTACAACATGCTGAAGTATGGGTTGATACGGATGGCAACTTCGAACTTGATGCTTCTGATAAGAAACTTGACGTCGAGACAGATGAGAATGGTCAATTCACTCTACCAGACAACCACAAGGACAGCGTTGTATTTATCAAAGCAATCAAAGATAAAAC
>NZ_JACJFF010000250.1:0-2426 GCF_014164465.1 Vibrio sp. SG41-7
GAGTGGGAAATGCATAAAAATGGAGATTATAACCCAGACTGTATCTTGTCTTTGAGTAGTGATGAAACTCCGTCAAAAATGATGGCCAAAGGCATGTATAATGCCGAAGATGACAGCTAACAGGGCGGTATAAGCCAGAGAGGCAACATGAAATATTATAGTCTGGATACGATAGAAAAAGTCTTTTCGTTTGCCACACGATTTGTCCCAGAGAACCACATGGTTTTTCGAGGAGTAATTAACTCTGAATATGAATTGATTTCCTCTGTCGGTCGCCTGCCATTGCTCGGAGATTCGAGCGAGGAGCTTGATAGAGAAAGGGCGCTATTAGAGCAATTCAAGATGAAGAGTGCGCTGCGAGTACAGTGTCAGCCGTCAAATGACTGGGAATGGCTTAGCTTGGCGCAACACTATGGTTTGCCTACAAGACTTTTAGATTGGAGTATTAACCCTCTAATTGCGTTGTACTTTGCTACAGCTCACTCACCTGAAGAACTATACGGAGGAAAGCCCCTGAGTAACTGTGCGGTGTACGGCCTTATAAGTCATATACACATAGATTCGAGTTATCATATTGCCCCACTTGATCTAACTCAAACATTGGAGTTCTATGGGCCAAGCATCTCAGAGCGTCTAGTCAATCAAGCTGGCTTGTTTACTGTTCATCACGAACCTAGAAAGGCATTTGACACTGACAAGTTGCATAAATTTGTTATACCTGGTGAGTTAAAACCTCAAATTCAGTCAAAACTTGGTTTGTTAGGTATTAATGAATCAACTATCTATCCTGGTCTCGATGGTATTGCAAAATCACTTAAAACAGAATTTTACAATCATACTACTCGACCATTAGATCTTGAAAAGGCACCTGAATATATGCAATCGCAACTGGGTGGCTTATAACAAGCATTTAAGGTTTCAAGATACTTTTTCTAATCTTGTATAAACATTTTAGAGCTATAGGTCTAAATCGTTTTTGTCCAAAATTTAGCTAAACGACGCAACATTTCATGCAGAAAGATCTACGTAAAGATTAATTCTATCTATAATTGCTCGATTAGCGTGCCAATCAATGTCTAGTTCATTCTCAGGGTTACCCTTTCAGCTTATATGAACAGGAGCCATCCATCCCTTTACGGTAAGTAGAACACCCCCAGAAGTCGCTGTATTTTCCTTTCCAGAGCTTCATTTCACTGCCACAATTCTGACACAATGGACGCTCATCACTACAGCTTTCATCTATACATACTTGAAGACCACTTTTGATATCTCGACTCATTGGGCTTCCACACTTGATGCAAGGTGTCTCTTTGTTTTTGCATCTAGGGTAGAGAGAACAAGACATAAATTTGCCATATTGCCCTACTTTCAACCTTAATGTGCCCTCACCGCATTGGTGACATGAAATCTTTTCAGCTTGCTGCTGAATAAGTGAAGCATCAAATTCATTAGTTTCCACTGGATATCTTTCTTGAACCAACTCTGTTACAAACTCACTAGCATCCATCATATCAACGAGTAGATAAGCACGGTGTTTTGCTCGGGTTAGAGCAACATAGAACAAACGACGCTCTTCGGCATGTTCAAACTTATCTCCTTGCGGTAACAGTGCATCCATAAGCGGTGGGGTTTGTTTTTGAGATGGAAATCCATGCTTTCCCGAGCTCAACCCCATTACTATGACATATTCGGCTTCTTTTCCTTTTGAAGCATGGAACGATTGGTTTTCAATTTCCAAAGTAGGAAATTTATGTTTTAGGGTTCTTAATTGATGCAAATCAGGAAGTTGATACCAGTAACGAGCAAGAAAATAGACCTTATTCTTACTCGCCTTCTTGGACGCCAGTACTTGGTTTGATATTGAAGAAAGCGTCTTTTCTAGCGCAGATAATCCAACCTCATCACTGCCTTGGCGAACAATACTTACCGCAGGAGTATTCACATGGACTAGTGAGTTGATCTTTTTGTTCAACTGAACTGGGTTTTGAGTGACGAATCGAGTCGCTACGTCCCCAATAGAGTTGTTAAATCTAAACGTCATATCCAGCGTAGTTTCAGAAGTTGAACCGAAGTAGTTGGAAAACTCTGTAGTAAGTCGTACATCGGCTCCGCTAAAGCGGTATATTGCTTGCCAATCATCACCAACACAAAACAATGATGAACCAAGGTAACTATCACGTAGTGCCTTAACAAGCCTAGCCCTCGGTTCTGAAATATCTTGGAATTCATCTACCAGCAGGTACTTCCAAGGAGACAGGAATTGACCTGTTTGAACATACTGTAAAGCTTTACCGATCATATTGCGTATTCCGCTGATTCCGGCCACTAGTTCCGGTTTAACCGGACACCACTAATCTCTCGCTTTTCTCTAACTCTATTTTTACTCTATCTGTCCGGATTGCGCCAGTTTTCGCATTGATTCTCCT
>NZ_JACJFF010000251.1:0-2424 GCF_014164465.1 Vibrio sp. SG41-7
ATGAAAGGGCAGTCCTCTCCACTCAAGTCTAACTCTGAGTAATTGGAGCTGAGAAGTTGAGTGATGGCGGTACGCCAACACTTCTCAGTGGTCTTAGCTTTAAAGAAAATGGGCTTCCATAGACCCGTCATTCCGCAGCTAATTTCAGATTTAAAATAGTGTGATCTAGCTTTCGTTTATTCACCCCAAGAAGGTGTGATGCTTGACGAAGCTCCCCAGCTTTGATCTATTACTGTTATTTGCCGGTCGCTTAATATGTCTGCATCTCAACCTGTCATCAAACGCTTAGATCACCTCGGATTAATCGCTGCTTTTTGTCATGAAATTGACCTACCCGGCATCATAGACCGCATCATTCCAAAGTATTCAGAGCACCGCGTTTCACACGGAGATGCTGTCCTTGCAATGATTTTAAACGGGCTAGGCTTTCACAGCCGTACTTTGCACATGTTCGCCGACTTTTTTGAGACTAAGCCAGTCGCAAAGTTACTGGCAAAAGATATTGAAGCTAAACACTTAACCGATGACGTACTGGGCCGCACGTTAGATGCACTCTATGACGCTGACGTATCTGCGATTTATCAAGGCATTGCTGAACATGTGGTAGATAAGCTTGGATTAGTAACTGAGTCCGTGCACCTTGATATCACAAGCTTCCACGTTGATGGTGAGTATGCGCAAAGCAACGATATCAATGCGATTCAACTGGTTAAAGGTTACAGTCGTGACCACCGCCCAGAGCTAAACCAAGTTGTCTTGGAGCTCATCTGTGAAAACCAAGCTGGATTACCCGTTTACATGCAAGCGCTGAGCGGGAATACAAACGATGCTAAAGCGTTTGCCGAAGTCACCAAGCGCCATATCCATTGCCTAAAGGCCGCGCAAAATAGTCGATACTTCATTGCTGATGCTGCTCTATACACGGAAGAAAGTATTCGTTCACTAGATGAACAGCAGCAAAAATTCATCACTCGCGTACCAATGACGCTAAAACTTGCAAAACAAGCATTGCTCAATCTTAAACCAGAGCAATTAACCGCCATTGGTAACGGCTACTCTGGCCACTGGATACAATCTGATTATGGTAAAGTTGAGCAGCGTTGGTTGTTGGTAAAAAGTGAGCAAGCAACCAAACGAGAAGAAGCAACCTTCTACAAAAACCTCGATAAAAATCTCGCCAAAGAGCTCAAGCTATTAAGCCAGCTAACAAAAAAACAATTTGCATGTGAAGTCGATGCCCAAAAAGCGATGGATGAGTTAGCTCGCGGATGTCAGTTGTTAGGGTTTGAGCACACTACAATTATCAAAGAGCCTATCTACTCAGGGCGTGGACGTCCAAAAAAAGACGCTAAACCAACAAGTTACCAATACGTTATTGAAGCTTCGCCGTTTACTGATTTAGATAAGGTGAAGCTTGCTAAATTAAAGGTTGGCATGTTCATCATCGCCACCAACGACACTGAAAGTTCCGACCTATCAATGTCGGCATTACTTGAACATTACAAGTCGCAGCAAAAAGTCGAACGTGGCTTTCGATTCTTGAAAAGCCCTGAATTTTTAACCTCATCAATCTTCTTGAAAAAGGCACAGCGTATTGAAGCTCTGTTGATGATCATGACGTTGAGTCTGTTAGTTTACTCAGGTCTCGAGCATAAGGTACGAGAGCAACTAGCTCAGACCGACGAGTTTTTCCCAAGTATGGTGAAGAATAAAACGACGTCAAAGCCGACGGCACGTTGGGTATTTTTGAAATTTGAGGGTATAGATACCCTTGAAATAGGTGATCAGCGAATCATAACAGGCATGCAAGAGCATCAAACTCGACTTATCAAATTACTTGGTCAGCTATACGAAGCGGTTTATTCCTAAATTGGCTGCGAAATGTCGGGAGCGCCACGAGGTGCTCAACACTGTTTTAGGCTCAAAGCGCAGCCAAGCGATTACATGGCATAACAGACCTAAAACGTTAACCTAAACATTAGGTTAAGTCCAGTAGGGTGAAAGGTCCCTACCTAGTAAATTGCTAGTTCAACTAGAAGTCTGACTGGCATACATGGCGGTAACGGCATGATATGAAGCCCAGTGACAAAGACGAGAAATCGTTGAGACGTAATGTAGGCCGTAGCATTAAGCGAACTTGGTTAAGCATCGTCACGCAAGTGGAAATGGGGAGTCGCTCCGACTATACGAACCCTGCCACACACAGTGAAGCAACTAGCATGAGCAACTGTGTGGTTTCCCGGTGTAATACAAGATGGCATGCATTGAAGGATGTTGAGTAAACGTGGGAGAGCCTATTGCTGTGGGAGTAGCGCCCCAACTCAGAGATATAAGGGGGGACCTCGAAATTCTCAGAGTACACACAATAGGCAGTCGGATGAGCCCATAGTACCGATGATGATGAGGACAACATAACCTCATCTA
>NZ_JACJFF010000252.1:0-2371 GCF_014164465.1 Vibrio sp. SG41-7
ACGAGTAGAATCGTGCATCTGCTCGAGTTGCAGCTTTTGTTGAGGAGTCAGTGTAATTTTCATGGGTCTTAGCATGATCCTGATTTTATCGAAAATCAAGCACCTTCATTGATCACGGGTATACATGGTCTAACGCTTCAAGTAAGGTAAAGGTGTACTCACCTAGCGTGGTTGCCGAGAAACTAACAGTGAACACTGGAACTTCTGTGCCCGAGCCATTGATAATAAAACCTATGTAAGTGCCTGGATTAGCAGAGTCTTCTTTTATCTCGACTGCAAATCCGTTCGATTTAAGTGCACCACCCACATTAAACTCGGTTGGTTCAATACGGAAGCTGGTCACATCATCACTTTGATTGGTGAAGGTAATCGTCTCAGTTTGACTGACTGCACCGCCGCTTGGAGTTGAGCCATCTGCAAGGTTGGTTTCAGACAAGGTAACGCTTGGCACCGCATCAATGGTTGGGATATCACCATCGGTAATAGTCAGAGTTACTGTTGACGTCACCACATCGTTATCTAAATCACTTGAGGTCACCACAATCGACTTCACGATATCTTCGCTAGCCGTATGGTCTAGATTGCGATTTGGCTCGAAGCGCACTTCACCTTGCAAGGTGATGAACAGTGAACCCTCAGCAAAGACAAACTTCTGTTCACCCGTATCGTTTTGGTCGAGTGTTATTGCCGCCCCGCCATCGTAAGTAAACTGAGTGATTGTCGCGCCATCGGCACTTTGACTAGGCATCACATCAACAGTGGCTGTCGTCGGAGTACCCGCAGCCAAATCAGCAACCGTAGGCTCAATAATATTAAGCGCTTGGTTTTGCATGACCTGTACATCATCACCAATGGTCACATTCAGTTGAGATACCAGTGAATCATCACCATCGCTATCAACGGCATAAACAGGAAGATCAAAACTCAGATCATTCTTCGCTAAGCCATCTACATGGTCTAGTGCTTCAATTAAGGTGAAGGTGTATTGGCCTAAATTGGTATCCGAGAAGCTAATCGTAAACACGTTAGTTTCAACATTCGGAGCCGTTGTCACAAAGCCGATGTAGCCACCCGGCGTGGTTGGGTCCGCTTTCAACTCAACCGCCAATCCGTTTGATGTTAAAGCACCACCAACATTAAACTCAGTCGGTTCAATGCGAAAGCTCGTCACGTCGTCACTTTGATTAGTAAAGGTAATGGTTTGAGTTGAACTCACCGCACTTGCATTCGGAGCAGATCCGTCGCTCAGATTCGTTTCTGACAGAGTAACGCTTGGCACCGTGTCAATCGTTGGGATATCGCCATCAGTAATGGTTAGCGTTACCGTTGAAGACACAAGATCGCTATCGAAATCACTTGAAGTTACGACTATCGACTTCACGATATCGCCACCAGTATGGTCAAGGTTACGACTTGGTTCGAAACGAATATCGCCTTGCAGAGTGATATATAATGCCCCATCAGCAACCACGAACTTCTGCTCACCCGCATCGTTTTGGTCAAGCGTTAATACCGCCCCACCATCATAAGTGAACTGAGTAATGGTCGTGCCATCAGCACCTTCTTCATCAAGTACATTAACGGAAGCTGTCGTCGGAGTACCTGCTGCCAAATCTGCAACCGTTGGCTCTTCAATTGTGAGAGAGTCATTAACCATCACTTGAATATCATCAGTGATAGTTACAGCCAGTGGCGACATTAGCGAATCATCACCGTCGCTATCAACCGCGTAGACTGGCAAGTTGAATGTTAGATCGTTATTGCCTTGAACAGGCGAGTGGTCAATCGCTTCCAGAAGCGTGAAGGTGTACTCACCCAAAGTGGTATTAGAGAAGCTCAGCGTAAATACCGTGGTTTCGGCATTCGAAATATCGGTCGTGAAACCAATATAATTGCCTGATCCTGTTGGTTCCTCTAGAATCTAAATACTCAAGCCATCGGACTTGAGCGCGTTGTTAGTATTAAACTCCGTAGGCTCAATACGGAAACGAACCACATCATCACTTTGGTTGGTGAACGTGATGGTTTGAGTCGAGCTTACCGCGCTGCCACTTGGCGATGAGCCATCAGTTAAATCAGCTTCTTCAAGTACAACGCTCGGTACCGAATCGATAGTCGGATTGTCACCATCAGTAATGGTCAGCGTAATGGCTGAAGTCACCGGATCGTTATCGAAGTCGCTTGAAGTCACTACTATCGACTTCACGATGTCTTCGCTAACGGAATGGTCTAGATCGCGATTAGGTTCAAAGCGCACTTCACCTTCAAGGGTGATAAACAACTCGCCTTCTGTGAAGCTGAACTGCTGTTCGCCAGTGTCATTTTGATCAAGCGTTCTTAGCTGACCGTCATAAGTAAACTGAGTGATCGT
>NZ_JACJFF010000253.1:0-2239 GCF_014164465.1 Vibrio sp. SG41-7
AGTCTGGCGCACACCTCATCATAGAGCTGAGACTAATGGCAGTCTCTAATAGACTCTGAATATATTAGCGCAAATCAGCTCGTTGTTTTTAACTCTACTTGCAATAACGGGACGTACCATATATTTGGGGCAGCTCTAGTAACGCAGATGGTTCTGGTGTTGCCAAGGTATATGTTGTCGCTAAAGGCAGTCAAATTCATGGGCAAGACGATATTGAAACATTTCACGAGGATGTCACGTTTGATTTATTTCGTTCATGCTCTTTGAGTAGAGAGGACTTTTCAGGACTACATGAAGATTGCTCATTTTTTCCTTCGTTTGCTACAAAATCCTCGGTGACCTTGATTGCACCACAAGATGAAAACTACGAAATGTTGAAAGGGCTGCTACTTTATAAACTGAGTGCTTTGACCGCGATACCGGTTCCTTTCAAAGTTGATGATTTAATCTCTTTCTCAGTGTTAACAAAATTGACTGAAAGGCCAGAAGATAAGGTAGAAAAAAAGGGTAAAGCAGACAAGGTCAATAATAACCTTAAAGCCACGCATTCAAGTGCGAGGAGTGGCAAAACCAACAAAGACAAATGGCAGACGCCTCCAGAGGTTTTTGCTCAGTTGGATAAACGGTATGGATTCACTTTAGATGCTGCAGCAGAGCCTGAAACGGCGCTTTGTTTGAGTTATTTTACAGAAGAAGATGACGCATTGGTGCAAGATTGGAGTGGTCATGTTGTGTTCTGTCACCCACCATACTCTAAGCTGAAAGCATTTGCCAAGAAGGCCTATGAAGAGTCACTTAAGGGCACCAAAGTGGTTATGTTAGTACCAGCAAGTACGGGCAGTGATGAATTCCATGATTATTTCTCAAAAGGAGCGATTCGCTTTATTGGAGGGCGCTTGAAGTTTCTTCAACATGGACAAGAACAAGGTGCGGCTAACTTTCCTAGTATGGTGTGCATTCTGGGTCCAGGTATTGAAAGTAAGTGGGAGTATGTTGACAAAGATGATTTGTTACAAGAGCGGTAAAGTAATAATTGCCCAAGGATGGGCAATTGATATCCAAAGGTTAGACTGTTAATTTACGGTGGATTTTTATGTTCATTCGTATTGTAAATGAATATTTCATCTTGTACTGTGCTATTTGAGGTGCGTGTTAAATCACTAGGAAAGATAGTCATATTTTTAAAAATGCAATGAGAAAACCAGCTTTACTTGGACTAGTTGTTTTTTAGTTTCTTACTCGTGGGCTGTGATAATATATCTGTGAGCCTTGAAGGTGCTTGATTTTAGCAAAATGAGGATCATGCTCGGTGATATGGAAATAACTCTATCTAATGAACAAAGCTGACGCTGATTAACCAACACGGTACGACTAGTGATGGACGAGTTCGTTAGCGTATCAAAGCTGTTATTCATGCCAGTAACGGATGGAGTCCTGAAGAAATTGCCTATGCACTGCTTATCCATGAAACAACGGTTAAACAGCATCTCAAAGATTACTCACTATCGAAGAAGTTCAAGCATGAGAACGGTGACTCAACAAGCTACCTAGCTATCTCAGCAGTAAATCCAAAGCTTGATTGCATACCTAACAGAGCGCACCTATCATGATACGTATGAGATTATTGTTCATGTATTAACTGCTTATTGGGTGCTGTTCTATATTGGGTGTGTTTCTGCACATTTCACCAGTTTGGTTCGGCGACAAGCAGTCAGGTTCGACCGATATAAACAATGCTCTGTAAATTTCGATTACAGATAAAATACCAAGGGAAATAGAGATGAAAAGAATAATGTTATTTTTAACAGCTAGCTCAATATCTTGCGGTGTTCTAGCTGAAGGAAAAGAAGATGTAACAGATCATTATTGGTCTATTGGTAAGTCAAAAGTTACAGCTGAAGCTTCAGGTTATGATGTTGATATGGATGGATTAGGAGTTAATTTGGTCGTATTCTCGAAATACTCAAAGGTAGGGTATGGTGCTTCTTTCGATTATGCACATGAAGATAATTCAACACCTTCTAATCATTATGAGGAATCAGCATGGAGCTTTAGTTTTATACTAGGGTTAAGGCCCGTTGATTGGCTCGTTATTAAACCAATGATAGGTCTTACCATATTCGAAGCTGAGTTAAATTATAATCATTCAGAAAATGGGCTTATGTATGGCATAGGTACCACAGCAGAAATACCAAGCACTAATATATTCCTAGATGCATCATACAAAGTACATGACGTG
>NZ_JACJFF010000254.1:0-2179 GCF_014164465.1 Vibrio sp. SG41-7
GAGCAATCTGAATCGAGTTCATTGTCAACGCTTGCATTTTGTAAGCTCAATGAGCTCAATCCCTCAACGTTTTATGCTAAGCGCCAGCAACTCAAAAAAGCGGATGTCTCTCAAGGCTTTGTACGAGCAGAGGTCGTCGAAAAGACAACGAAATATCAAGCTCAAATAGCCACCGCTAATATGACACTTCTCATCAATGATGTGGAGCTGAGTATTCCTCAAGGCACGCCCGCTGCCTACCTGGCAGAACTTATCGGGGCGCTATCATGAAACGCATGCTCAGCGCACCAGAGATTTATCTGTATCGTGAGAGTGTCGATTTTAGAAAGTCCATCAATGGCCTCGCAGCGATTATCGAAAGTGACACCGACTTACCTTTAGGAAGTGGCGCACTGTTCTTGTTCACCAACAAACAGCGCGACAAAATCAAAGTGCTGTACTGGGATAAAACAGGCTTTGCGCTTTGGTATAAACGCCTTGAAAAAGCCAAGTATAAATGGCCTGCAAAAGAGAAAAATGAAGTGTTTACCCTGACTCAATTCGAGCTTGATAGACTGCTTTCAGGCTTCACGATTATCGGCCATAAACCCGTTCAAATAAACGATTTTACAATGACTTAATCGATACTAAAGCCTGATATACCAAGCGTTAACGGCATGATTTTAGTATAATCAAGGCCATGAAAAAGACGCCAGATATCAACCCAAACAGTCAAGATATTGCCGAGCTACAAGCTATGGTAAAAACGCTGTTGGCGTCAGAAACCCAATGGAAACAAGAGCGCCAGTCGCTACTCGAGCAGCTCAAGCTGGCCTTCGACCGTCAGTTCGCGAAACGCTCGGAGGCGCTAAAGCCTTACGATGAATCGCAAGGTGACCTATTCAACGAAGTGGAATGTGAAGCCGCTAAGGAAGAAGAGGTTGAGGTCACGGTGACCACCACAACGAAGAAACGTGGTAAACGCAAGCCCCTTCCAAAGACCTTGCCTCGTGAAGTTATCGAACTCGATTTAGACGACCATGAAAAGCAGTGCGCTTGCTGCCAACATAGTTTGCATAAAATCGGTGAAGACCGCAGTGAGAAACTTGAGTTCTCACCAGCTGTGCTCAAAGTGCTGGAATATGTTCGTCCTAAATATGCTTGTCGTCAGTGTGAGCAAACTGAAGACAACAGCCGTATCGTTCAAAAACCTGCGCCCCAGAGCATCATCCCTAAAAGCTTTGCCACAGAAAGCTTGTTGGCCAACATCATCCTTGGCAAATATCAATACGCAATGCCACTGTACCGCCAAGAGTCGCTGTTTACCCAGTCGGGTATCGAGCTATCACGAACCACGATGGCAAGGTGGGTTATCCAAGTCAGTGATAAGTTCAAACCCCTCTATGCCGCCTTAAAAGAGCATCTACTTCAACAAGTGGTGGTTCAGGCGGATGAAACGCCGCTCAATGTCCTCAAAGAAGATAAACAGTGTTATATGTGGCTCTACTGCTCGGGCGCAGACTCGCCCGACGATGCACTGTCGAATGTAAAGAATATCGCCTTGTACGACTATCAAAACAGTCGCGCGAGGACATGCCCTGTTGCCTTCTTGGGGGATTACAGTGGTTATCTGCAAACCGATGGCTATGCTGCCTATGATGGTCTTCAACAAGTCACCAATGTTGGCTGCTTGGCGCATGCACGGCGTAAGTTCATGGACGCTAAGAAGCTTCAAGGTAAAGGTAAGTCAGGCAAAGCAGATAAAGCGCTGGCTAAAATCCAGAAGCTCTATGGGATAGAATCCCGCTTAAAAGGTGCGAGTGTCGAAACACGAAGAGCAGAACGTCAACTGCATGCCAAGCCGATACTGGATGAGCTTTACGAGTGGATGACGACTCAACAAGTGCTAGCGTCTAGCCCGCTGGGCAAGGCGATAAAATACACGCTCGGCCAATGGCCGAAACTTATTCGCTATAGCGATGATGGTCATTTATCTATCGATAATAATCGAGCTGAACGCGCAATTAAACCGCTGGTCATTGGCAGGAAGAACTGGTTGTTCTCGACCACTGCAAATGGCGCTGACGCGAGTGCGATGCTTTACAGCATCGTCGAGACTGCGAAAGCCAACGGCCTTATCCTCTACGACTACATGGTCAAGTGCATGAAAGAGCTAGCGAAAGCTGAGCCTGATATCGAT
>NZ_JACJFF010000255.1:0-2172 GCF_014164465.1 Vibrio sp. SG41-7
AGGAGAATCAATGCGAAAACTGGCGCAATCCGGACAGATAGAGTAAAAATAGAGTTAGAGAAAAGCGAGAGATTAGTGGTGTCCGGTTAAACCGGAACTAGTGGCCGGAATCAGCGGAATACGCATTTATCTTGAATGTTTTCATTTTGTTCTAAACGAGATAAAAATTCACCTAATAATTCGGGACGTATAGTAGGCATGTTTTCAACTTGGTGTTTCTCAAATGAGTTGATCATTTTTGTTAGAGGATTAGCTGCTATGATATCGCTTGCTACAGCGTATTCCATTATTTGATTTAGGCTTTGGCAAATCCTTTTAATAGTTGATAGTTTGCCGTCGGTTTCTAATGGCCTGAGTGTTTCAATAGCATCACGTCGACTGATCTCACTTATAGGAAGTGCGCCTAAATGGTCGAATACGTACTTTTCCAATGTTCTCCAGGTTCGTTCTGCATGAAATGGGCTAACAGATTTACGTTTTCTTTCAAACCACATCGTTGTAACAGAAAGAAAGTTATCGCTGTGCTTACGTAGCTCTTCAATTCTCTTATCTTCTTTAAGGCGCTTAGGGTCTAAACCTTCCGCAATTTGTTTCCGATACTCTGCTGCTTCTAATTTGGCGGCTGCCAGTCGTAAAGAAGGATAGGTCCCCATCGAAACTTTAGTTACTTTACGCGTTACAGGGTGACGATATTTAAACTGCCAGGCTTTCGTTCCTCTTCCTTCACTGGAGCGTTTAGGTCGAATTCGAAGTTGTAAGCCTTCTTCAACAGTGTAGGTATATTCTTTGTCTTTGATCACGAGAGCTTTAATTGATGTATCGGTAATTCGTTTAGCCATATCATAATTACATAGATGAGAGAATAGAGACCATTGTATAGTAAATTAGTCTGGTGGGGTACCAGGTGGGGTACCAAAGTGTTGGATTGAAGTGGGATTTACTGAAATGTCTAGGGATGGTTGTTTTGTTTAAGCTGTTGATTTTTATGTGTTATTGGTATTTATTGGTTGTTCTTGAAACTTTAATTCAGGAGCCCCGGAAACCATTGAATGCTACTATTAACCATTTGAAAATATTACCTTTAATTTTTAGCTGTTTCATGTGGGGTACAAAGTGGGGTACATAAGATTTGATAAGGAAATCACAATACGTGTACTGTTTCGTCGCCACAATAAACTTTGATAAAGAGATCTTAACACTTTATAGGGTTAGCGTGAATCGAATAACAGGTGTGAAGGCGTAGAGAGTATTTAAAATAAACTTATAGGGACGATTGCGATGGATAAAGCAGATAGAAAGCAATCGAGCCCCTGTTTTTAGCTACGTCTTAATATGGCTCTAGTGATTGAGAGAAGTTTGCAGATCAAGGAGGTAGTTTTAAAATGAAGAGGTTCTGAAGTAACACACCGCTACAGTTTACAAAACTGAACAGGTGATGTTTGTGGCGAGTCATAGTTGTAAGCTATGATACTAACATGCGCTTTCATTGAACAACCATTCGGCTTTGTTGCGTAATTAAATTTAAAGATAGAACTACCTCGTTTCGCGTATTTCTTAATCAATACGACAAGTTTCAGGCATACCTAACCCAGTAAGCTTGTTCAACGCTTTTATCATCGCGTAAGTTTCCCCCACCTGTGCATTGTAATTTCTTAAGCTCAATCGTCCTCCTAGCAACTGTTTAACTCGATACATCGCTGTTTCTGACAATGAACGTTTGTGGTATCCATACCGCTCTTTCCAATACTTATTTGAGTCGTATAACTTCTAGCAACCCACGGCGAGATTTCGAGGATGACCACGCTCCCAGAAGGCTGCCCCTTCTCTTGGGGGAATAAGCGCAACGGCTCGCTTCATCTTAATAGCAGCATGACACGCTCTCGTGTCGTAAGCGCCATCACCAGACACCTCAAGGATGCTTCGACGTGTTTGTTTCAGTAGGTTCGGGAGTACTTCGCCATCTGTAACCGTTGATAAACTTAGCTCGGCGGCAATGATCTCATGAGTGCTCGTATCAACTGCAATATGCAGCTTTCGCCAGACTCTCCGCTTGCCATCCGTCCCGTGTTTTTTGACTTTCCATTCACCTTCGCCATAAACCTTAAGGCCAGTAGCATCAATGGCTAGATGCTGTATCGCTCCTCTCGTTTTAGTCTTAAATAAAACCTCAAC
>NZ_JACJFF010000256.1:0-2153 GCF_014164465.1 Vibrio sp. SG41-7
TAGAATGCAATCAGTCAATCAGTCAATCAGTCAATCAGTCAATCAGTCAATCAGTCGACTAGACCATAGTCAGCACGCAGTACATCGATGATTTCTTGCTTAGGATTCTCGCTCAGTACGATCTCTGCACCTGTGATTTTCGCTGCGATATCAAGATAAGTACGAGACAGAGACATCAGTGAATCAAGAGGCAGCTCATTGTCACGAGCTAATGCTTCACGTTCTGGCATGCGTTCTTTGTTCAAAAGGATGTCTGCATCAGGGAAGTAGTTAAGCAAGAACTGACGGAAACCCTCTTTAGAGTTTTCAACGATGTTGCCTTTGTTGTATTCCTGAGTATCCCAAATGCGAGATGAATCTGGAGTACCCACTTCATCCATGTAGATCAGCTTTTCTTTACCTTGAGCATCGTTGACGTAACCAAATTCAAACTTTGTATCCACAAAGGTTTGGTCGACTTTCGCGAGTGCTTGGCTGATAACGTTGAAGCCTTCTTTTAGCAGCTTCTCGTAGTGCGCAATGTCACTTGCTTGAGTAAAGTTGAACGCTGCGAAGTTATCTTCGATGTTGTTACGCGAGATGTTCACATCATCAGCTTCTGGAACACCAGGGATACCTTTCAAAATCCCTTTTGTTGAAGGCGTGATCAGTAGCTCTGGTAGCTTCTTGTCTTTCTCGAGGCCTTCAGGCATCTCGATACCACAGAATTCACGTTCGCCGTTTGCGTATGCACGCCACATTGAACCTGTGATGTATTGACGACAAATCGCTTCGATCATGACTGGGCGAGCTTTTTGTACAATCCATACGAACGGGTGAGGGATATCAAGAATATGACTGTCAGCAAGTCCGTTGTCTTTAAACAATTTGAACCAGTGGTTAGAGATAGCATTCAGAGCCGCTCCCTTACCCGGAACACCTTTAAGATTACCTTCACCACGCCAGATACAATCAAATGCAGAGATACGGTCACTGATCACCATGATGGCTAAAGGCGCATCTGGTGCTACATCGTAGCCTTTCTCTTTGATTAGTCGTTGACTATCTTCTTCAGTTAACCAGTAGACTGAGCGAACTTTGCCACTGTGGACAGGTTTGTCAGTACGGATTGGTAGGTCATCATTTACGGCAAGAACTTGATCAGCAAGGCTCATTTAGACATTCCTATCTTTTATCAAACGTCATACAGAGAAGTGCGGTGTGCACATGATTAGACGGGCATTATACTCAATCTACTATTTCCTTCCAGATAAAAAGCAAACGATTGCTAAATCTATTGTTTAAATAAAAACCCCCGCCTAACAATTCGCCAAAAAATAGGCGAATCGTAGGGCAGGGGAAGGCAGTATATTTGGACTGTGTTTTGGAGCTATGCTGTTAAGTTAACTTAAGTTTGTTAGCTAAAAGATTAAGCTATGTGTATGGGCTATGTTTTTGAGCCAACAATGTTATTAAGCCAACATGTTATTAAGCAAGGTGGCTTAGTGAATGCGCTCTGAATTCGCATCCATAAAGAAGACTTCACACTGAAAGCGCATTCCTAATGTTCTTAGGTATTGCTGACTGAATTGATCAATCGATGCACTTGCCACAATCGCACTCGCATTCTTAGAGCGAATGGCTTTCTCGACGGTTTCTACCTCAGTCATTTGATGAGAGGCTTTCATATGAATAACTCGGTCGCAGCAAACATTATGTTGCTTAAGTTGCTTAGCCGATGGTCTCGGTGTTTGAGCGGTAAACAGTAGCCACTGATGTTGGTTGGACAGCAACGCCATTCTTGCAAATAACGCTTCCTCGTTTGAATTTTTGCTTTTACGAGAAACTGATGTAAATGCGCAGTGAACTAGCGGGCTAGAGTGTTGGGCTTTAACGTGTGCTTGAATCATTTTGCTGTCCTTATATACATGCTGTATGTGTATACAGTAGTTTTAGTTGCTTATAAGATCAAGCGTTTTTTGCGGGATTATTGGACGATTTTTTCTGGGGTGATAGGTGGGATGTTGTTAAGTGATTGAAATTATTTAATAAATTAAATTCGAATGAATTTGCTGTTTTGTCTCATAAATTGAAAAAATGTGAGCTTTATACAGGTGTATACAGTGGTTTTGACAGAAAAGTACTGTATACACCTGTATAGAAGAGAGAAGAGA